>CP104103.1 GCA_025163595.1 Phaeobacter sp. G2 | reverse complement strand
CCAAGCCACAGAAAATACAGTCAGCTGGTCGGCATATTCTCGTCTTATCCTCTGACCGTCGCCCACCGGCTTGGCGCCGATATTAAACGATTTCTGGGTTTTTCCCGTGGCATCCAGAATGTCCCGCGGGAGATCTTCGCCCCCCATGGAGCGTTAATGATCTTGACCCAAGCCTATTTTCGCAAAACCCGCGGATTTCACCATCCAGCATTTCTGTTCTGCGAAGAGATCACCATAGGGGCGGAGTGTCGCGACGCTGGGCTAAAGGCTGTCTACGAGCACAGCTTGAGCTATACACATGATAATCATGGTGCAATGGGCGCCATCCCCTCACGTCGGATCGTCCGCTATCTGCATGATGCTCATAAGGCTGTTCTGCCGCGCCTTTCCTGACTAGGAAGAATGCGGCAGAACGATCATCCCCTTTCACAGGGCTGCCCGCCCACCGCCAAAGTTTTTCAGGTCAGGCGCTTAGCGTCTGACGCGACTTTCGCTCCTTCATGCGTCGCCGTAATGTTGCAGCACCCGCTAGGGTGAACCATGCTGCCATCAGAAATACGCAATACGCCAGAGGTAGCTTTTCTTCATTTCGGTAAGCGGCCCATTGATAGGGTATCACACTGCGCTTATTCGCAGAGATACCACCTGGATGCATTCTATAAGAACATGTTACTTCGGCAAGAAGGTCAGCACGCCCAACCCGCTTGATCAGATCTAGGAACAACAGCATGTCCTGCCGCTTCCTGATTGTCGGGAAGTAGACTTTGCCACCCACCTTTTTGACGTCGAAAAGCAGGCTGGAAGTGCGGATGTAGTTGCGTCTGAGAATTCTGTGATACGTCGCCGTGTCCGGTATATAGCCGCAATCCGCATATACGCGCCCATTTGCATCAATCACATCATATAATGTGTAACAGATTGCAGAACCTGTTTCTTGCATAAAAGAGATCTGTTTTTCCAATTTTTGCGGATACCATCGGTCATCAGCATCCAGAAATGCAATCATATCTCCGGTGGCTGCACGAATTCCGACATTTCGCGTTTCCCCCGCACCTAAATTTTGCTCATTCACGATCAGCCTGATCCTCGGATCATCAAAATTCTTGACCTCTTTCACAGTATTGTCTGGGGATTTATCATCTATCAGGATCAATTCAAAATTACTGTAAGTCTGATTTAAAACAGAGTTAATAGTTTCGATTACAAAGGACTCTATATTATACATCGGTGCAATAATTGAAACCAAAGGAAGATCGGTGTTTTTTACCATCATTTTGCCTCTTCAAATTTCCTTAAAAGCGTTACGGTCAAAAATTTATCTACTACTTGTGGTAATCCCCCCCCCCCATTTTTAATGGGGTCCCGCAGTAGAATTCATGCGGCCATTTTAAGTTTCATGACGGGTGTCATGCCGCTGATACCCATGTTGGGTCGCTCGTTGTTGTAAGTCCAGAGACATTCAGTTGCCTGGTCTTGTGCCTCCTCGATGGTTTCAAAGATGCATTGCCCGAGCCACTCGTCGCGAAGGGTGCGGTTGTAGCGCTCGATATAGGCGTTTTGCTGGGGCTTTCCGGGCTGGATGTATTCCAGTCGAACGTTCCGTTTCTCAGCCCATTCCATCAGCTTTCCACTGACATATTCGGGCCCATTATCGACCCGTATTACCTGCGGTTTGCCATGCCATTCGATGATTTGGTTCAGGCTGCGGACGACACGTTCAGCAGGAAGTGAGAAATCCACCTCAATGGCCAGACCCTCGTGGTTGAAATCGTCCAGCACGTTCAACGTCCGGACCGACCGACCGTCTGCAAGTTGATCTGCCATGAAGTCCATGGACCAAGTCTCATTTGGCTTCTCAGGCACTGTCAACGGTTCAGGCTTCTCACGTTTAAGGCGTTTCTTCGGCTTTATCCGCAATTTCAGCTCCAGATCGCAATAGATCCGATACACGCGTTTATGGTTCCACCCATAATCGAGCGAGTGCAACGATGTCAGGATACGCTCTTAGACGATAGAAGCGGACGACTTCAAAGGGAGGGCACAAGAGGCCAAGTCAATCCCCAAGCGCATTGATGGGTGCAGTGATCAGTGACGGTGTAATCTGATCGATCGTACGACCCCAGCGCGTCACAGGGTTTTCAGCAATAAACACAATGTCATCGGGGCGCAGCTCAAACTTGGAGGCCATGGCCAGGTTCGCGACATTACGCACATCCAAGTGCCAAGCAGTCACAGCACCAAACTCGCGCACATCATCCGAGGCCCGCAGTACATATACCTCGGACGCATCCCCTGTTTCCTTTGCAATTCCGCCGCCTGTATCAAACAGCGCATCCGCCAATACGGCCTTCCGATTGAAGGGCAGCGTATACCGGCCCTGGTTGCGGACTTCGCCGCTCAGATAGACATAGTCGCGATCAACGGCATCGAGTTCGATAGTTTGGGTGAAGTTTTCGCGCCGTTCATTCAATTCAGCACGGCGTAGACTAACGGCAGCGGTCAACTCATCCAGTGCGATTTCACGTCCAGAAACAGTTGTCTGCGCCCGTTGAATCTGCTGGGAGAAATACCGTTCAGCACGGCTGAGATCGTAATCGGTATCGACAAAAACTGAATCTCCAGCGAGCAAATGCAGGTTTTGCAAGTCAGAGCGGGAATAGAGATCCTCCAGCGGAATTTGGTACATCTCTCCGTCGCGGTAGATGCGCACAGAGCTCACATCGATATCCCCAACAGAGACAGAGCCCGCGCTGGAGAGGGCTTCGCCCAAAGTTAGCGGCGTAAGTGTGATCGGCATGACACCTGGCTGCCCCACGGCGCCGCCGACCGAGACGCGGCGGGAGTTAAATTCTGACACTTCAAGGCTGAATGTCGGATCCAGCTGATTTTCTACCAGGCGCTGGAACAAGAGCGCTTCGCCCTCGTCCACCGTGAGACCGGCAAGACGTACGCGGCCCACATCCGGGATGTTGATCGAGCCATCATCCTGAACCGTATAGCCATTGCGACTGTTCTGCGCTGCCAAAAGCCCAGAAAGCTCACCGACTGTACCCTGAGTAGAGGGTGTCGAGAGCACGACAACATCGCCCACGCCGATGGTATAGGGACCATTGGTGACAGGAGGGGGCGGATCCAGACGCAGCGCATTGCGCACGCCATCTTGGGTCGAGGGGGCCGCAGGTAGTGTACCAATTCCGCGCGGGGACGCGCCGGCACCGGATCCAGCCGACAAACCAAAGACCACAGGCAACGTTTTAGGCTGATATGACGCGCGGTTAGCCACCAGAACCGTTTCTGGCGTCATTGCCACTACACGGACCTTTCCGGTGTCAGACACACCGGCTTTGACAGAAGGGCTGCGATAGATTGTAGAACATCCCGCCAAGATCCCGGCTATGGCAAGGGCGCTACAAGCAAGGGTAAATGGGCGCACGATGCTGTCTCCAATCACTAAAAATCTCAAATTCACTCTGGTACCCTCTTCATAAAGAGGTTGCCGAGAAAGTCACCAGTCCACTGCGAAGACTGGATAATCTCAGGGCTATTGGGGCGCAGCCAATAGGTGTTGCTGAAAACCTGATCGGCTCCAAAACAGTCCTCTTCCATCTTCAGGGCCGAAATCGCCAAACCTTGGACAAAAATCTCCGCGCGGCCCTGCGGGGTGATTTCGCACCGGTAGGCATGCAGCTCGATCTCGTCATTGCCATTCAGAAAACTGTGGAACCGCTCGGCGGTTCCGGCTTGCCCCGCCTGCACCAGTGCCAGGCTCTGGCGGATATCAGAGCCTGCAAGGCCAGAGCCAAAGCCTTTGGCCGACGTCAGCATACCGCCCTTCAGCGTGATGGTGGCCCCATCCGCCGTTAGCCACGTTTGCGTGCCGGCGCGCTGGGTTTCCAGCAGCATAACCCCAGAGAGATCACGGCTGGGAAAGCCCACCTCCAGGCGGGGTGGGATCGGGCGCACCGAGGCCAGTGCATTGGCGCGCGGATGAAACCGCGGCGCATCGCGGTTCAGAGAGCCGCGCAACAGATCAAAGTCGTCCTTTGCATCACCGCAGGCAACCAGCAGGCTAAGCAAGACAAAGGGGAAAAGACGCCGGATCATCGCAGGAACCGCCCCCAGCCTTTGGCCAACTGCTGGCTGCGCGCGTCGCGGGTAAAGCCATAAAGGCGGTTACGCACATTAAGCCGCGCCCCCCCGTCGCGCAGAACCGGCCGGATCACCTGCCCCAGCTTGTTGCGGGTAGGCCGCCCTGTGAGCCAGGAAACGGGAATTTCAAGCCGAATGCCTTTGTCAAAGGAGCCCTCTCCAAAATCGCTAAAGCCAACATCGGTCAGAGTGAAAAACGCACCAACCTTAAAACCATTGTTGAACTCTCGATCCACAGAGAGGGTCGCCCCGTAATCACCAGCGAGATATCGGCCCACATCCACCTGCGCATGGTAGTCGCCGGGCAAGTCGTAGTAAGCCGAGATGTGACCAGTCGTGACTGAATAGTCCTGGAACCCAAAGAGTACATCAAAATCGCGCTGTTTGACGTAGTTCAATTCCCCCCCTACCGCCAGACGGCTGTTGATCGGGAACCAGAGCAGCTCAGCAGAAAGCCCACCATACATGGTTTCAAGATAGCCAAAGGTAGCGCGGGCATAAAGATCGCGACCCGGCTGCCAGATATGTTCTGCGGTCAGGTGTTCTAGCCGTAGGTCGGATTCTTTTGCGTAGCGCGCCCAATTCGACCGGACCTTAGGCAAAACAGAATTAGACACTCGCGTTACAGTGTCCAGGTTGCCAGCCAAAGGCATACGGACCGAACCGGAAAAGCTAAGGCCTGGGCGCAGGGTATAGTCCGCGCCCAGTGTCGCGCCAATTTCATACCGCAACGGCGAGTCAGGATCAAAGAAAGACGCCTGAAAATAGGGGCCGATACGATACTTGAAATCAGGAAAAGCGCCCTCGGTCAGATGGCCTTCAAAAAGCGGCACCGCATTGGAAACCTCCGCACGGGCAAAGCTGCGCCAAGCCCCGTCTGGATCGTACTCCAACTCATAAAGATCGGCACGGTTAATGCGCACCGAGCTGAGAGGCACCCCATTGCTGACTATCGCGATATCGAAGGCTTCGACCTCTGGCTCCTGGGTGTTGGCCAGAACACGCGCTGCGCGCCCAACCGCCTGCGCCGCCTGGCCATAGGTGCCATTTTCCACGCCGATACTGACGGTTTCGCCATGTCGCTCCAAAGAAACCAGCCGCAGCCCCTGCTCGTTCAGCTGTTGCCGCAAAACCGCCTGTTTTTGCGCTGGTCTACCAGTGTCATCGTCAAGATTCCAACTCGCTAGGGCCACTCGGTCAACTGGTAACAGAGGAGGCGGCGAAGCGCCTTGGCCGCCCGGGGCTACGCTCTTTTTGGGGTCTATAAAGTAGGTGTAGCTGAAACCAAGGGTGGACCCATAAAGATAAGATCCAGTGAGCTGCGCACCGTTTTTGAATCTATACTGGACGCCAACGTTCAGAGGCGATCGCGCCTCAAATCCGATATTTTGAGTTTCTCTTGGGTATAGATCAGGAGAGTATTCAGCCATAAAAGTGAGGCGATCACTGTAACGCCAGCTAACACCACCAAACAGTGCAGCATCTCCGCGGAACCAGTTCCCAAAATCTAACTGTCCAGTAGCTCCAATACCACCGGCACCAGAGCCTGGTCTTGTATTAAATCTTTCGAAGAAATGCCCTAGAGGATTGCTGAAGCTGCCGCGCCCTGCGATCCTGCCCCAGCCAATCCCAGCTGTGAGTTTAAAGCGCTCCTGGATGGTTTTAGTCGCGACTAAGTATTCTGACGCATAAATCCCGGTCCCGCCAAAATCCCTGAGGCCCAGGGCAACGGCCGGCGCGCGACTGCTTTCTTCACGAAGCTGAAAATGGATGTCAAAGCTACGGTCATACCGATTACCAATTGCACCATCAAAGCCTTCAATCACCGCATAGCGAAAACTTCCGTGCACCCAGGGCAGCATCTGAAAGGTCATGGTTGTGCGCAGGGTACCGTCCAGCATGCCACCAGTAAACGCGAGGGTGCCATCCTCGAACATCTCGGCACTCGGGATCTCCAGAAGGCCAGGTGTTCCATAGTTTGAAACCGTCTGAGCCGTTGCTGTCGACAAGCTAACTGCAGACACAGAGAGGCATAGGCTCACTAAGCGTTTGGCGGTAAAAAGCTTCACTGGATTTAATCTATTTTGTTAACTCACGTTTTTACTAGATGAACGACCACCCCGTGTCGCCCGGATTGTTGAAAGTTCGCGCCTGTATGGGTTGTTTTTGCATCATGTGATTCTGTTTGTATTGCGTGCCAAATTCACAATAATTGCCTCATCCGTAGGCCCTTTTTCTCAAATGGCGTAAAGACAGGCAACAGTAGCCCTGATGTAAAATAATCGCGCCTCAAAATACTTCTCTTCGTGGGCTTAATTCACAGTCTGTGGCAGAATCCAACATTCTCAGCATCAACCGAATATGCTACACTATGCGAGAATGTGTTTAGGAGTATTTCTAATGATCAGAATTACCATTTTGACCCTTGCTCTCATGGGAACCTCGCTTTCAGCGCAGGTCACAGTACCAGGCACCGGGGCGGGTGCGGGCACCGGGACGGGTGCGGGCACCGGAGCGGGTGCAGGCGCCGGAGCGGGTGCAGGCGCCGGAGCGGGTGCAGGCGCCGGAGCTGCGGGAGCCGCTGCGGCTGCCGGGGTTACTGGTTTTGTTCCGCTTGTTGCGCCGGCCTTGGGTGCCGTCGCTGCAGCAGCAGGTGTTGCCGCTGCAGGTAGTGGTGGCTCGACACCATCGACGACCAGCAGCACCAGCACGAATTAAAGATCTAAGTAAGAACAAAGGCGCGTCTGGATCGGGCGCGCCTTTGTTGTCCATACAGCCTCATTCCTGAACATATCCCAGGATAGTTGGTATCGTTAGTTTGAATAATAGGCTGAGCCGTAGTTGCCGTAGCTATAGCCATAGGACTTCATCCGACGCGCATTGATCTGCCCCAAAACCAGGCCCGACAGGCGCAGGTTGTCTGTATGGAACAAGCGCAAAGATTCCATCACATCCTGATCAGACGTCGTATCCCACTTTACCGTCAAAAGAGCAGCATCCACGTGGCGGGCAATCAAACGCGCATCCGAGACCAAAAGCACGGGCGGCGTGTCGATCAAGATCACATCGTAGACCTCCCGCACATCTTCAATCAGCTGACGAAACTTTTCTGAGGCAAAGAGATCCGCAGCATTTGTTGACGTTTTTTCGCCGGCCAAAACATCACATCCGACCAGCTCATCGCGAAACACCGCCGCTTCCAAGGTGGCATCACCCGTCAATACCGAGACGATACCTTTTAACGGTTTGCCCTGTAATTGTGCCGTCAAAGTCAGGCGCCTGAGGTCCCCCTCGATTAATAGAACTTTCTTGCCTACTCCGATAAAGTTCTGCGCTAGTGCGAGCGAGTTGGTGGTCTTTCCTTCTCCCGGCAACGACGAGGTCATCATGATCACCTGAGGCGGGGTATCCACATTGGACAGCAGGATAGAGGTACGCAGATTGCGCACGGCCTCTGCGGTTGCAGAAGAGGGTTTATCAGAAAGGTATTGCAAAATCTTGCGCGGCCCATTGGCCGGGAAGGTGGGGATTTGTCCCAGAACGCTATATCCGGTACGTTGCTCAAGATCCTTACTGGACCGGAACCCGCTGCGGCGGGCCTCTGCCAGAAGGACAAGTCCGGTGCCCAGCATCAGACCCAGAATACCGCTCATAGCGAGGATCAGGGGTTTCTTTGGCTCTGAAGGCTTCTGCGGCACCACAGCCTGAGACAGCATCCGGCTGTCTGCTTTCTGGATCCCTTCCTGCGCAGAGGTTTCTTTCAGGCGGGTCAGGAAATACTCATACAGCAAACGGTTCGCTTCGGCTTCACGGGTCAGTTGCTGCAGGGTAATTAGATCCGTGTTTTGCTGCGCGACTTGCTCTGAAAGGCTGCGCTCAGACAGCTCCAACGATGCAACCTGTTGCGTCGCACGGCGGGCTTCAAGTCCAGCCCGGGCCAGCAGCCGCTGAAAGGTGGTATCAAAGGTGGAGGCAGCAGTAGGCTGCGTGTCGATCTGGCGCAACAACCGCTGCAGTTGCGGATCACCACTCAGCTCTGCCTGCGCTGTACGTCCTTCGGCTGTTTTTAAATCATTGTGCCGGGCGCGCGCCGCCCCTTCCGAGGCTTTGGCCAGCAAGATCCGCTCCCGCAGATCTTTTAGCTGAATTTCCTGCGCCTGGAGGACCTCGGGTGAAATCAAGGCCGTAGAGCCATTGAACTCGGTGACTTTGGCCTCCGCAACTTCGAGTTGGACCTGCAGTTCGGTAACCCTGTCTGTTAGCCAGGTGGTTGCTTGCTCAGTAGCGTCAAACTTTACCTCGATCTGATTGAGGATATACAGGTCGACAATCGTATCAGCGACCAAGGCAGATTTTGTGGCAGCCTCAGTAGTTACGGTTACCTGAAAAACCAGGCTCAATGGTACATTCCGTACTGCAACACGTTCCAGAAGTGCCGAGATCACACTATCTCGAGTGATTTTGTCCTGAAGCTCAGCCGAGATCTCTGCCGAAGCATCCGTTACCCCCAACAAGGCCTTAACCTGATCCTTCAACCCATCAATAGCAGAGGGCAGTTGAAGCTCCTCGTTAAATTCAGGGTCGGAGACCAGATCAAGTTGGTCGACAACCTTCCCCATCAGGCCGCGGGATTTCAACACTTCGAGCTCTGAGTTGACCTCAGTACTATCCCCGGTCAGACCGCCCACGACGCTCTCAAGGTCCACGACGCTTTTCTGATCTGTTTCCAGCATCACCACCGCACTGGAGGTGTAAAGCGGCGTCGCCGCCACATAGGCATAATACCCACCCAGAGTGATCGCAATCAGCGTCGTAAGTAACACAATCCATTTGCCACGCCACAGGGTTGCAATGAGAGCCCCAATGTCGATGACATCGTCCTCTGGCGTGTCTGTTTCAGGAGGGTGACGCTGGTGGATCTGTGCAACGTTGGTCAACTGTGATTGCTTCATTTGTCAAAGGGACCTTCAAAATGGACAGGCTACCCGTACCTAGCAGCACGGATAGCCTATCGAAGTAACTATAAAAACTATCATTGTCCTGTTCGTGTTACGAGCCCCTCAGCGGCCGGTACGCCCGAGAACCGAAAGCGCTGTTTTTCCGATAATTTTCAAGTCCATGAGAAAACTACGGTTTTCAAGGTAATCCACATCCATCTGCACCCGTTCATCATAGCTGACGTCATTGCGCCCGGAAACCTGCCACAGACCTGTGATACCAGGCTTTTGCGCTAGATAAGAGGGCAGATCCTGGCCATATTTTTCCAGCTCTTTTGTCACTACTGGGCGCGGCCCGACAAAGCTCATCTCGCCTTTGATTACATTCCAGATCTGGGGCAGCTCATCGAGGCTAGTCTTACGTATGAACTGCCCAAACCGGGTAATCCGTGGGTCATTTGTGAGTTTGTGATCCCTGGCCCATTCTGCCGCCGCTTCTGGATTGGCCTTCAGATAGGCTTCAAGTCGGGATTCGGCATCTGCAACCATACTGCGCACCTTCCAGCATTTGAAAACCTCTCCCTTCTGGCCAATACGGGCGTGCCCAAAGAACCCAGGTGCGCCATCTCGACGGGAATAAGCCCACAACCCAAGAATGATTGGCGTTAGAACAGGCAGTAAAATAAAGGCAAGCACCAGATCAAATGCCCTTTTTCCAAAGGCGTAATAAATCCCTACTGGTTGAGGAACGATGTCAGCTGCGGAGGCGTAATCGTTTAAATGCTGATGGAAGGGAACTGAATGCTGCATACTCTCAACCTTAAGATAAAATTAAATAGACACCCAAAACACCTGAAAACAGGGCAAAAATTACTTACGTATATTCACCTTATAGCCAAATCTAATAAAATTTTCCGCAAATTTTTGAGGCTTAGTTAACGCGATTCCGTATCGAGATCAACAAGAGAAAATCATCAGTTTTTGGCAACTAAACTAAGCTTTTCAATAAAATAGGGGGCCGCAGCGCTGTCATACTTCCAACTTCTTCCCTCGTACAACGCACAACCTTTAGGCGCGCCTTTCACACTTACTCCTAAAAAATGACACCTTTATAAACCCCGCCCCAGGGGGCGGGGCATTCCAAACCCTACCTTTCCCCAAAAACTGGCGGTGATACCTTTTTGTTCTCCTCCGGGAAATTGGAGGAAAAGACCCCAAGTGCCGCAGTTCATCATCATAGCGCGGTGTTTCTCACACGCTTTGGTACGAAATGCGCACAAACCGGGGCAGGTTTGAAGGTATTGGCGGAGTTCATGCTGACAAAAGAGATCTCACCTACTCACGAGGGTCGCTGGCGATGCCGCTTCATGATTTCAGTGACGGTGTTTTTACTGAGGCCTAGGTCTCGTGCGATCCAGCGGTATGACCTTCCACTCGCCACGGCTTCGATAACCTGTGGGGGCGAGCTTATCAGATTTTGGCCGTTGGCCTGGCTGGCGCCCAAGCTTCTTGCCGCGTGCCGGAGCGGCAACCAAACCAGATTTTACCCGCTCGCTCAACAGATCACGCTCGAACTGGGCAATACCGGCCAGCATGGTGGCCATCATGCGACCATGGGGCGTGTTGAGTTCAAAAGTCATCCCATTCATAGCAACAACCGAAACGTTCCACCCTGCGAGCCTGTTCAGGCTCTCAAGCAGGTCCTGCGTCGACCGTCCTCACCGAGAAAGCTCGCTGACCAAAATGGCGTCGATCTGCCTCGCTTGTGCCAGGTCAAGCACGCGCTTATCAACAGGATCAGTTCCCAGGATTGGGGGACTCTGTTCCGGGTGGGCCTGTGCTGGAAGATCTGGACTGAGCTTCCAGCTGGTCAGGCAACTGACGTTCCCCATGCCCAAGATATAGGAAAAGGATACCCGGTCGCTAAACTATTAATATAATTTAATATTACTTCCCAAAAAACTAGCGGTAAGCTCCGCATTTGCGCCACAAGATCAGCCTAAGCGCGGCCTGCGGCTTTCCTATCCAGTCTTCGAAGCTTTTTTTCTGCATCGGAGATCTGACCATGTTGTTCCTGAATTCCGCACTTTCGATCACTGGACTGCGCAAGTTTGCCACGGTGGCGACTTTGGCAGTATCAACTCTGCTTATGCCTATGCACACAGCCAATGCCGCCCAACGCGCGCCCTATGTAGTTGGCAATGACCGGGGCGGATATCTGCATGATCGCCTGATCGAGCTGGGCAATCTGCAGCGCAATGGCACCCGGGTGCAGATCCGCGGGAAGGTCTGCTATTCCACCTGCACCATGTACATTGGCCTGTCTGGCACCTGTGTCGATCCCAACACAACCTTTGGGTTTCACGGCCCCTCCAAAAGCGGTCGTCGACTGGATCCACAGCAGTTTGATTACTTTTCGAAGGTGATGGCAGATTACTATCCAGCACCATTGAAGGATTGGTTCATGCGGAAAGGTCGCCACCAGATCTCCGGTGTCTACAAGATGAAAGGCACTGAACTGATCAAAATGGGCGTTCAGGCCTGCGCCTAAGTCTGACGCAGTCCAGTTGCACCGCTTACCCGCAACGCGTATTTGAAACAGAATTCAAAGTGCCCCAAGAGTCACCTTGACTGTGTCGTATTTAGAGGCTGAGAGAAACGCGTGCTTTCCAATCTGCTACAGAAATTGCGCGGCGCCGGAGGCTTTTCGCGGCCTTGCCCCGACCGTCCCCTGGCCATCATCGGCGATGTGCACGGATGTGTAGATCTGTTGCACAGGTTGTTGGCAAAGCTGCCCTCTGATGCGCAGGTGATCCTGGTCGGAGACTATATCGACCGAGGCGAAGATAGCGCCGACGTTCTGCGTTATCTGTGTAACCGGCAGGATCTGATTTGCCTGCGCGGCAATCATGAAGACATGCTGCTTCAGTTTATTGAGGATCCAGCGCGCTATGGCCCCCGCTGGCTGCAGTATGGCGGTTTACAAACCCTCGCGTCCTTTCGCATTTCCGGTGTACAATCCGGAGCCACGCCTAAAGCACTGACAGAGTGCCGCGACGCGCTGCTGGCTAAGATGGGAACAGAGCTGGTCGAGTTTGTGAACAGGCTCTCGCCCAGCTACCTCTCCGGGAATGTTCTGGTATCTCATGCCGGGGCAAACCCTTCTGTGGCACCAGAATATCAAACCCCCAACGATCTGATATGGGGACATCCCGACTTTGACAGGGTGCTCCGCAAAGATGGCGTGTGGGTTGCGTATGGGCATGTGATCCAAGACAAGCCCACCGTATCTCGAGGTCGAATTGCTATTGATACCGGGGCCTATGCAACGGGCATATTATCTGCGGTTTACCTGACACAAGGCACGGAACCCGCCTTTATATCTACGCTGCGCTAATGCCCTATTCGGACCACTGGATATGGTAAGGCTGCAAGCATCACGGATGCGAATAAAAATATGACTGAAAGGCGGGCGGTAACTCAAGCCCCATGCCGATAAAAAGCCTTTGCTGAATTTTCACGCTAGTTTCGCCCTAAAGGCGAAATATTAGTGACAAATTGTTCCTCTTCCTTGCCTCACATCCGAAGCTTCGTTACCAACAATATCATTGTAATTTCTGTTTCATAGAGTGTTTCCTGTGACCCCAATTATCCCCATTCTTCTTTGCGGAGGCTCTGGTACCCGCTTGTGGCCTCTGTCGCGCAAGAGCTACCCCAAGCAATTTGTCCCTTTGATGGGCGAAGAAACTTTGTTTCAGGCTTCTGCAAAACGGCTTGCAGGGCAGGGGAGTGGCGCCTCATTTGAAGCACCATTGGTGCTGACGAATTCAGACTTTCGCTCGCTGCGATTCCGATGACAGACGATGATAGACAGCAACATATAGCCGCCGGCTCTGCCATTTCAGCTTTCGTGACCTACAAGACCGGCAGTTTCTGGAAAGGCTGCGCAGCCGCTCTGGCCGCGGGTGTTTTGAAAGAGGCCTATGACGACCTGAGCGGAAGCGGTCGTTTTGAGACCCGCGATATCGGATATACGATTGTCGGATGCAGTTTTACAGTGCGGTTTTAAGCGAATATGGTGACTAACCGCATAACAGATGAAATTCGCGACATGAGTACGCGCAAGGGTATTATTCTGGCAGGTGGCTCTGGCACCCGGCTGTATCCCATCACCATGGGGGTCTCAAAACAACTGCTGCCGATCTATGACAAGCCGATGATCTACTATCCGCTGTCGGTGCTGATGCTGGCTGGCATCCGTGAAATCTGTATGATCACAACGCCGCAGGATCAGGAGCAGTTCAAACGCACCCTGGGCGATGGCAGCCAATGGGGCATCAGCCTCACTTATGTGGAGCAGCCCAGCCCCGATGGGCTGGCGCAGGCCTTTATCCTGGCCGAGGATTTTCTCGATGGTGCCCCCTCGGCGCTGGTGCTGGGGGACAATATCTTCTTTGGCCATGGCTTGCCCAAATTGCTGGCGGCGGCAGATGCGCAGGACAGTGGCGGCACCGTCTTTGGCTATCACGTGGCCGACCCCGAACGCTATGGGGTGGTGGATTTTGACAGCCAAGGCCGCGCCCGTCAGATCATCGAAAAGCCCGAGGTGCCGCCTTCGAACTATGCGGTTACGGGGCTGTATTTCCTGGATGGCACCGCCCCGGAACGGGCGCGGCAGGTGAAGGCCTCACCGCGCGGCGAGCTGGAAATCACCGATCTGTTGCAGATGTATCTGGACGAAGCAGAGCTGCGCGTTGAGACCATGGGGCGCGGCTATGCCTGGCTTGATACCGGCACCCATGCCTCTTTGCTGGATGCGGGCAATTTCGTGCGCACACTGCAGGAACGTCAGGGGCTGCAAACCGGCTGCCCGGAAGATATCGCCTTTGAGAATGGCTGGATTGGTCGTGCTCAGCTAAAGGCTCGGGCCCAGCTTTTTGCCAAAAATGAATATGGCCGATATCTGGCCGGACTGTTGGATTAAGGCAAAAAGGGAGCTTTGTGGCACAAATCGATTGAGGCGGGGGCAAAACACAATGTGATTGAGCAGAGTATGCCGTTGTTTGAGTTTCGAGCCGTAAAACCGTTTGATTTATTCGAACACATCCTGCCTTGCAGCGTCACGCGTGGGGTGCCGAGGCGATCTTGAACTCATTCGAATAGGAGCTTGCTGTGACATTTACATCTTCCTTGTCTTCTAACGTTTTCAAACAAAGCGTCTACAAATCTAGGAGTGACTCATTTTGAAAGAGACTACTTAAGATGACTTGATCGAAAGTGGTCGCTTTGAGGGCTGAGGCTTCAGCTGCACTATTCCCGGATGTAGTTATACAGTGCGATTTTAGCGGGGCTTCAGCCTAGTTTTCATGCACACATCAATCTACTGGGGCTGCGCCGCAACACATACGAATTTCCATCCTTCGGAACGGTCAAAAACTAAGGTAAAATGGGACACCACTATGAAAATTGCAGTTGTCGGAATTGGTTATGTGGGGCTTTCTAACGCGGTTCTGCTAGCACAGAACCATGAGGTTATCACTGTTGATATCGCCGAGGAGCGAGTTGCGATGGTCAATTCTGGCCAGAGCCCTATCGCCGACCCTGAACTGGAAAATTTCCTCGCCACGCGGGATCTGCAGCTCAACGCGACAACCAATGGAGCTGAGGCTTATAGTGGGGCTGATTATGTGGTCGTGGCGACACCGACCAATTATGACGCTCAGACCAACTCCTTTGACACCTCCAGCGTTGAGGCCGTCGTGGCCGGGGTCATGCAGATCAACCCAAAGGCCACGATCGTCATCAAGTCAACCATCCCTGTGGGATATGTGCGCGACCTGAGCGCCCGATTTGGAACGGATCAGGTGATCTTTTCTCCAGAATTTCTACGCGAAGGCCGCGCGCTCTACGACAACCTCCATCCCAGCCGCATAATCGTCGGAGAGCGCTCTGAGCGCGCCAGGGTCTTTGCGGATCTGCTTCTCGAAGGAGCGGAGAAGAAAGATGTCGAAATCCTCTTTACCGATCCAGATGAGGCCGAGGCCATCAAGCTCTTTGCGAATACCTATCTTGCCATGCGGGTGGCGTTTTTCAACGAGCTGGACAGCTATGCCATGGCTGGCGGTATGGAGAGCCGTCAGATCATTGAGGGCATCAGCCTAGATCCCCGCATTGGCGGTCATTACAATAACCCGTCGTTTGGGTATGGCGGCTATTGCTTGCCCAAGGACACCAAGCAGCTGCTGGCAAACTACAACCACGTGCCGCAGAATCTGATCCGCGCTATCGTGGATGCCAACCACACCCGCAAAGATTTCCTCAGCGACCAAATCCTGATGCGCGGGCCAAGGGTTGTCGGCATCCACCGGCTGGTGATGAAGGCAGGGTCAGACAATTTCCGTCAGTCCTCGATCCAGGGGATTATGAAGCGCCTGAAGGCCAAAGGTGTTGAGGTCATCGTCTATGAACCGGTGCTGGAGGAAGATCACTTTTTCCACAGCCGCGTAATCCGTGATCTTGAGGCCTTTAAGGGTGAGGCGGATCTCATCGTGGCGAACCGATTGACGGATGAAATTCGGGATGTTTCAGACAAAGTCTTTAGCCGTGATTTGTTTGGCGAGGATTAGGGAAAGGTCACAGTATTTATAAAATGTATTATATTTGAAATGCTTAATGATGCTTCCAAAGCAGTGGAGTTGGAGGTGTTAGAGAACAAAGCGAAGGACTAACCCTGCCTGAATATGAAACCCGCATTACCCAAGTATTCCGATGTTTTCGCACCTCTGGAAGACACTAATGTGTTATATTTCAGCATGTTAATAGGGTTTAAGGCGGCAGATCATGGATCACCCAACGGATGAGGCCTTGATACTTCGGCATTACACCCTGTCCGATGAAGACATCGATTTTGTTTGCACCCGCCGCCGTCCTGAGAATCAGGTCGGGTTGGCCAATGCGGTTGATGGCTCTTGCGGCTGGGACGGCCTTGAACGGCTGGTCACGCAAGCAACCCAGCTTCAGGTAACGGTAAAAGCAGATGTTCTGGCCCATGTGTCCAAGGGCTTTCATCGGTTCAAACGCTACGCTCGGCGCATGTTGAATGCTCTGGATATGACCTGCGCCAGTCTGGCCCAGCCATTGGTCGCGGCAGCGCAGATCATCGGCGACAAACAGGATATCCCAGTCACATCGCAGCCATTTTTGCTACCATGTTCGAAATGGCGACCACTATTCCGCGCGGCCGATACCGATCAAGAACGGCTGTGGGTTGTCGCCGTCCTGTGCCAGCTGCGCGATGCGTTCCGGTCAGGTGATATCTGGCTCCCCCATTCACGGCGTCACGCCGATATGAAACAAGCTCTTGTCTCTATCGATGCCGCCCGCGCCATGGGGCTTTCAATGCCACTGGAACCAGAGGTCTGGATGGCTGATCGAAAGCGCCGCTTGGAAGATGGGCTGGAACGGCTGGCCAAGGCAGTGCGTTCCAAAACCTTGCCGAGTGGGGTCATTGAAGACGGCGTTTTGCGCGTCGAACGTCTTGAAGCCGATGTGCCGGAAGAGGCCAGTGATCTCGTCCTCGATCTTTACCGCCGTCTGCCAGAGGCGCGGATCACTGATATCCTCACTGAGGTTGAAAACGACACCGGCTTTACCGAATCCTTCACGCATCTGCATACTGGCGCACCGTGCCGGGACAAGATTGGCTTGCTGATGAATGACGCTGGCAAGAAAATCAAAGAGTAATACGCCGACACCGGCGGCTTCACAGATATCGTCTTCGCTGCCACGTCTTTGCTCGGGTATTGTTTCCATCCCCGCATTCGCGACCTAGCCTCCAAACGACTACATGTGTTTGCCCTCCGCGCTGTTCCCAAAGAGCTGAAAGGGTTGACCGGGGACAAGATCTGGGAAGCAAAAATCGTCGAAAACTGGCCAGACGTATTACGCTGTATCGCTACAATGCTGTCAGGTCGGATGCAGCCGAGCCATCTCCTCAAGAAATTGACAGCTCGCCCGTGGCAACACGATTTGGCCATCGCCTTACGGGAAATCGGACGAGTCGAGCGCACATTGTTCATCATCGAATGGCTGTTCGATACCGACATGCAGCGCCGCGCCAACATCGGCTTGAACAAGGGGGAGACTCATCACGCGCTGAAAGGTGCCCTACGCATTGGACGACAGGGCGAAATCAGAGGCCGGTCCACGGAAGGGCAACATTTCCGCATTGCTGGCCTCAATCTGCTGACGGCCATCATCATTTACTGGAATTCCAAATAGCTCGGCATCGCTGTAGCAAAACGGCAAAGGGCGGGGCTCGATTGCGCGCCCGAACTCCTTGCCCACATATCACCGCTTGGATGTGCGCACATCATCCTACCCGGCGAATATCGTTGGCGGAAAATACCACCTCAAATCGCTTAAAGAGGTTTTCTGCACTCACCCCCACTCGGCCCCCATCAGAACTCCGCCCAACGGTCTGTGCTAGACTGTTGGGTGGAGCTGTTTTGCGCTGGTCTGCCTTGGCTGGATCAGAAGTCCAGGCGCAGCCCGTGTTCGACCTTCAGCGTCGCGGTGCTGGGCATCGACAACCGGGTGACAACGGCGCCCGCACCATTGGCAAATCGGCGCTCGCGGTGGAAATCGACGCTCAAGCGATCGGTGTCATCGACGCTCTCATAATCGATCTCAAAGCTGAAGATCAGCCCGGTGGCTGGGTTGAAGAGCTCCTGGCTGAAATTCAGCCCCAGGCCACAGCCCAGCCCGCTGTCATAAGACGACACCTCGCAGATCACCCTTGGGGTCAGCGACATCAGTCTCGATATCGCGCGGGGATTGTCGCCGTCCTGGCTGCCCAGCCCGGCGATTTCGACCTCGGCAAAGAAACGACCACCGTTGTAATCGGGGATATCAATGCTGCCGGTGCTGCTTAGCCCCAGTTGGGTGGCGGTGACATCGGCATCCCCGGCCAGGGCATAGGCCAGATCCAGCCCAACCCGTGGGATGATCAGCAGCTTGTCCCGCTGATGCCGTCCCGACAGGGCCACCCCGGCATAGGCGGCGGCATAGTCATAGCTGCCATCGGCCTGGATGGCGCCGCCGGCATTGGCAAAGCTGAGATCAAAGCGGTGATGACCAAAGCCCCCGGCGGCGTAGTAATCCAGGAACAGGCCATCGCCGAGCTGACGAGCGCCATAGAGGCCGCCATTGACACCAACGCCGTGGATCGCGCCATCGGCCAGCCCGGTCACATTGGTGCGGCTGAGATAGCCGCCCCAGAACCGGCCACGCAGGTCGCTTTCGGACAGGAAACGCTCGCGCTGGCGGGAGAACTGGACCAGCGCCTGGGTGCCGATGTTTTCGGTGCGGGTCAGGCTGAAGCTGCCCGCCAGGATGTCCCGGCTGCCGGTGCCACAATTGTAGACATCATAGCCAAAGGTGCCGTCGCTGCCGCCGGTGTCGCCCTGGGTGTTGATGCTGCCATCGACGTCAAAGCTGGCCAGGGTGCCGCAGCCCAGCCCGGCTTCGCCTGCCTGCAACCGCGCCAGCGCCCCCTTGGCGATGCCGCTGAAATGACGCTGCTGGCTGCCAACGGTGTCTTCCAGGTCGTTTTTCAGGATCTCAGTCAGCGGTGTGCGAATCTGATCGATGAGATCATCCGTCACCACCACCTGTGCCAGGGCAAGGCCAAACCCATCAAAGGCCGTATCAGTCGAGGTCACGGTGACCGTGGGCTGACAGCTGTGGGTGCCTTCGACGATGGTATCATCAATCGCGGTGATGGTGAGGGTCTGGGCACTGGCATAATTGGCGCTGGTAAAGGTCGCTTGGGCTGGCGAGACGCTACACTGGGCATCGCCGGCAAAGCTCAGCACCACATCCTGGGTTGGTTGGCCCAGCAATACAAAACTCATCGCCGCGGTATCGCTGCCGCCCTCGGTGGCGGTGAGGTCGTCATTGGTCACCGCGATGACGGCAAAATCGTCATCCGTCACAGTGGCAGAGCGAGTCAGTTCAGATGCGGTGGTCGAGAGCGCCACTCCGGCGGAAGCACTGGTCACGCTGGTGAGGGTCAAAATGACGGTCTCGTCGCCCTCGATCAGCCCGTCTTCGAGCACCGGCAAATCCACCAGGGCCGATGTTGCACCGGCCGGGATAGTGACACTTCCCGAGGGGGCGGTGTAGTCGGCCCCCGAGGTGGCGGTGCCAGTCAGAGTGTAGCTGATGACACTGTCCAGAGTGGTCGCCACTGTCTGGCTGATGGTGAAATTGGCGCTATCAGTTGCGGCGCCATTGGCTTCGGCACCATTGTCGCTGGCGCTGACAGTGATCACGGCGCTGCAATTGGTCATCGGGATGTTATTGGCGAGCACATCCGGATCACCGGCCTCGATTACGAAGGTATCGTAGAACACCGGGTTGGCCGCGAGAGAGGGGTCCGCCAGCACGCCAGTGGAGCCTACTTGGGTCGAGCCCAGAACCGCTGGGTTGGCGGGCAAGAGCGAGGTCACATCCAGGGTGCCAGAAGACAGGCGCGTGGTGCTGGCAACCCCGGTCGCGGGATAGCTGTAGCTCACACTATAGCTGCCCGGCACCAGGGCGAACCACTGATATTCCCCGGTGGAGCCATCACGCACGATGTTGATGTTGTTGGAAATCCCGACGGAGCTGTTGGAGCCGCTTGGACCGGTGACGGTGATGCCGCCGCCTGACAGAATATTGCCATTGTCTTCGCAGTAAAAATAGCCCTGCGGATCGTAGTCGGCGCTATCGACAATACCGTCACCATCGCGGTCAGCGGTGCTGCTTTCCAGGTTATCGGGGATCCCGTCGCCATCGGCATCGGCGGGCGGTGTTGGATCTGGGGTGCCGGTCAGATCTGCCTCAACACTCAGCACATTGCTGATCTCATTGCCATTGCCGGTGGCGCTGACGGCGCTGTCGACGGGCAGGGTGATGGTCATGGTACCATCGTGATCCGGGGTTACGGTGACGCTGTAGCTGGTGCCGCTGCCCGTCAGGCCAGAGGCGGTGCCGCCATCAATGGTGAAGTCCGCCTCGGCAAGCCCGGTGACGCTGGTGTCGAAGGTCAGGCTGACCACAAAGGCGCTGCTCTGTGCCGTCGTTGGGCCCGTCAGGGTGACGGTGGGACGGCTGGTGTCTTTGGCCGCGGTATTACTGGCGGCAGATCCGGCCTGACCGGCGCTGTCGGTCAGGGTAACCGACAGCGTCAGGATGCCATCGCCAAGCCCCGAGAGATCCAGTCCGGTGATCTGCTCGCTGGCGCTGGCAATGGTGCCGCTGCCGCTGACCGGGCTGCCGCCCCCATCCGAGGAGATGGAATAATCATAAAGCGCTCCAACCTCAGCGCTGGCAAAGGTAAAGCTCGCCGCGGCCTCATTGCCGCTATTGACCGAGTTCTGATCAAAGCTGGCGCTATAGCCAGAGGGCGTATTGAGATCCAACTCCAGGCTGGTGCTGGCCTGATCCACTGGGTTTCCGGCCGCATCCGTGGCATCCGCCGTCAGGCTCAGCGTGCCATCACTCAGGCCGCTGAGATCGACCACCAGGCTCCAGGCATCGCTGCTGACCGTGGTGCTGCCACTGACTGTGGCACTGGCGCTGTCGGTGATGACAAGACTGACGCTGCGCCCATCTACCAGGCCAGCGGCGCCGCCGGAAATGGTCAGGCTGCCAGCCTCGGCAGCGGAGACGATATTATCGCCCGCCAGCGGGGTGTCGAAACTCAGCGCAGGCTGATCTGTGTCCAGGGTCAGGCTGGCGCTGGCCTGTGGTGTTGGCGTGCCCGCCGCATCCGAGACATCCGCTGTCAGGTTGAGGCTGCCATCACTCAGACCGCTGAGATCAATCACCAGGCTCCAGGCATCGCTGCTGACCGTGGCGCTGCCACTGGCCGTGCCACTGGCGCTGTCGGTGACACTGACGCTGACGCTCTGGCCGTCTTCGATCAGGCTGGTTGTGCCCGAGAGGGTGACCGTGGTGGCCTCGGCGGCATTGACGATATCATCGCCACTCAGCGGGCTGTCAAAGCCAAGCGTGGCGACCTTGAGGCTGGCTGTGGCGGTGCCGGAATTGCCCAGCGAGGAGGTGAGGTCGCCAGTGGTATTGACCAGGGTACCGCTGCCACTGGTGGTAACATCGACGATGATAACACAGCTGGCTGCAGCCGAGACACTGCCGCCAGTATAGCTGATGCTGCCCGCGCCAGCGGTGGCCGTCAGGGTGCCTCCGGTGCAGGTGCTGCTGGCATTGGGGGTGCTGGCCACGGTGAGGCCCGCAGGCAGGGTGTCGGTGAAATCCAGCGCTGTGGCGGCAATCAGAGCCGTGCTGTTGTCGATGTTAAAGGTGAGGGTGGTGTTGGCACCCAGGGTCACGCTGCTGTCGTCAAAACTTTTGGCAAAGCTCGGCGCGGGGGCGGCGGTGACAGTTAGCGTATCCGAGGCAGTGCCGGAATTGCCCAAGGAGGAGGTGAGATCGCCGCTGGTATTGGCCAGGGCACCCACTGTGGCGGCGGTGACATCAACGCTGATTTGACAGCTGGCGGCGGCAGTAACGCTACCACCAGTATAGCTGATGCTGCTGCTGCCCGCTGTGGCGGTCAGGGTGCCGCCGGTACAGTTGCTGGCGGCATTGGGGCTGTCGGCCACAACGAGCCCGGCAGGCAGGCTGTCGGTGAAATCCAGCGATGAGGCCTCGATCAAGGCGCTGCTGTTGTCGATGGTAAAGCCTAGGCTGGTGCTGGCGCCCTGGACGATGGTGCTGCTGGCAAACCCCTTGGTAAAACCGGGAGCGGGCGCTGCGGTAACGGTCAGGGTATCTGTGGTGGTGCCGGAATTGCCCAGGCCGGAGGTTAGGTCGCCGGTGGTGTTGACCAGGGAGCCAACCGCGGTGGCGCGCAGATCCAGGGAGATGGTACAGCTGGCGCCGGCGCCAACGGTGCCGCCGGTATATGAAATCACCGATCCACCCGGCACAGCCGTGGCGGTTCCCCCCGTACAGGTGACACTGGCGTTGGGTGTCGGCGCCACCACCAGACCTGCGGGCAGGGTATTGCTGACATCCAGACTGTTGGCCGCCAGGGCAGAGGCGCTATTGTCGATGGTAAAGGTGGCAGTGGTGACCCCACCCTGGGCAATGGTTGCAGGCGACAAGGCCTGGGCAAAGCCCGGTGCTGGCTCCACCGAAAAACTGTCCGTGGCGCCACTGGCGGCAAAGCTGCCGCCGGCAGAGAGGTCGCCGGAGGTACTGCTGTAGCTGCCGGAGGAGGCCGAGCCGGGCAGGGAGACGGTCAGCGCGATGGTGCAGCTGGCACTGGGGGCCAGCTCGCCCCCAGTCAGCGTAATCAGGCCAGTGCCCGAAACGCTGGAGCCGCTGCCACACAGATCGCTGCCAGTGCCTGCGCTGACCACAAGGCCGCTCAGCACCGCATCCAGATCATCGCTAAAGCGCAGCGCGGTGAGGCTGGCGCTGGGGTCGGTATTGGTGATCACATAGGTCAGCGTGGTGCTGCCGCCTGCCGCCAGGGCCGGATCGGTAAAGCTCTTGCTGAAGCTGGGCAGGGAGGTGCTGGAGACCGTGAGATTGGCCGGTATTGCAGAGCCACCAACGGCCAGGCCAGAGCTCTGACCGCTGGGCGTGCCGGGGGTGCCGGCATAGGTCGCAGCACTGGCGCCACCTGGAACCAGTTGGGTGACATCAAAACTACAGCTGGCTCCCGCCGCCAGAGTGCCACCGCTAAAGCTGAGGGTCGAGCTGCCGCTGAGGGCAGAGCCTGTGCCGCAGATATCCGACAGAGCGCCGGCACTGGAGGTCAAGCCAGAGAGTTGCGCATCCAGATCATCGCTAAAGATAATACTGTCGATGGCATGGGTGCTGCTCAGATTGGTGAGGGTATATTCTGCGGTGACCGTATCACCGGGGGCGGTTGGGGTGCTGGCATAGGATTTGACCAGCGAGAGCGCCGCGCCTTGCACTGTCAGCGTGTCGTTCATGGTCGGCAGGGTCACGGAGGTGCCGTTCAGCGAGCCGGTGACATTGGAACTGATCAAGGCATAAGCCCCATCCGAGGCCCCGGCGGGCACCAGCAGATCAACGGAAAAGACGCAGCTGCCATTGGCCGGGACTTCGATCCCCGAAAAAATGCCAAAGGTCGTACCGCTGGCGCTGCTGCTGCCGCCACAGAACCCTCCGGCGGGCAGCGAGGCCGGAACAATGGCCAGCGAGGACAGGGCAGAGGAGTAGGACTCGGTGAAAAACACCGAAGTATAGCCCAGGGTCGGATCCGGATTGGTCAGCGTATAGGTCAGGGTGATGGTTTCACCAGGCAGGGCGGCGCTGGGAGCAAGGCTCTTGGAGACTTCCAGAGGCGCGCCTTCCAGCACCTGCAGGTCATCGCTGCTGAGCGGCACCACCAGAGCCTCGCCGCCGGCCATGCCGGTCAAGGTGCTGCTGGTGCTGGCATAGGTGCCATTGCTGCTGCCGCCGGGGATCGACACGGCGGTCACCACGGTGCAGCTGTCTCCGGGGGCCAGGGAGCCGCCACTGTAGCTCAGCAGGGTATCGCCGGCAGACAAGGCGGCACTGCCGCCACAGCTGTTGCTGGTGATGCCAAAGGTGGCCCCGGACAGGAAGGTGCTCAGGTCATTGCTGAAGGTCAGACCGGTGGCGGTGGAGGGGGATTCCGCCGCGCTGGTGATGGTAAAGGTCAAGGTTGCGGTATCTCCCGCTCCCACACGGTCTTCGCTGAAGACCTGGGTAAAGGTGAGATTGGCGCCACCCGCCACCTGCAGAGTATCGCTGGCGCCCAGGGTGATAACCGATCCGCCATTGACGGTGGAGATCACATCGCCACTGGTGGAGCTGTAGCTCCCTGGGGTGGCTGTGGTCTCAACGTCGAGCAGCAGATCGAAGACGCAGCTGCTGCCAGCCGCGATTACGCCGCCTGACAGGTTGAAAGCAAAACTATCGGCTGAGGGAACGCTCTGGAAAAAGTTGCTGCCGACCCCGCAAGAGCCGGTCGAGGGCAGGGTGTCGATGGTCACATCAGCGGCACCGGTGATATCGCTGATGACGTCGCTGAAGGCGATGTCACTGAGGGCAAAGCTGGCATTGGGGTTGCTCACCGTATAGCGCAGGGTCGCGTTCGTGCCGGGGGTCGTCGGATTGTTGATGAAGGACTTGCTCAGCACCGCGCCCTGGCCACCATCGCCCAGCACCCGCAGATTCGCCTGGGCCGCAGTGCCGCTATAGGGGCTGCCGCCGATATCGGCGCTCAGGGTGCTGGTGGTATTGGTGTAATCCCCGGTGGCTGCCCCGGCGGGCGTCAGCAGGGTGACATCAAAGTTGCAGCTGTCCCCGGCGGCCAGCGTCGCGCCAGAAATTGTCAGGCTGCTGGAACCACTGATCGTGGAGCCCGCGCCACAAAAGCCACTGGCGGGCAGGCTGGTGGCCGTCAGCCCCGACAGCATGGCATCCAGATCATCCGTGAAGGTGATATTGGTGGCCGCGTCATCGCGGTTGGTGTTTTGCAGGGTAAAGCTGAGGGTCACATTCTGCGACAGGCCCACCTGGGTCACTGAGAATCTTTTGGAGAAATTGATCGGGTTGGAGGCTGCGGCCTCGACCACCAGAGTGCCAGTGCCGATGACCTGGCTGTTGGAGAAGTTGGAGAAGGTCGAAAACAGAGTGCTGCTGGTAACCTGGTCGCCCAGGCTCAGGGCCTCGACATCGACAGTGATCGTACAGCTGGCCCCGGCTGCGAGACTGACACTATCGACATCGACATTATTGCCACCAGAGGTGACCTGAATGCTGCCGCCGCAATTGTTGACAACAGAGGCCGGGGTGGTCAGCGCCAGCCCGCTTGGCAGTGTTTCGTCAAAACTGGACGAAAAGATATCGAGCGCGCCGGCACTGTTGTCGATGGTATAGGTGAGGGTGCTGATATCCCCAGGATTGACGGTGCTGGGCGCAAAACTATGGGAAAACACAGGGGTTGGCAGGGTGACGGTCAGATCATCCGTGGCGGTGCCGCTATTGCCCAACGAGGAGGTCAGATCCCCGGTGACCAGCGTATGCGTGGCCACCGTGCTGGAGGTCACCGGCAGGGTCATAACACAGCTTTGGCTGGCGCCCAGACGTCCCTCACTCAGGCTCAGGCTGCTGCTGCCCGAGACTGCCGTGAACGTGCCGTTACAGGTGTTGGACTGGCTGCCGCCAGTCACGGTCACACCGGCGGGCAGGGCGGCGCTGACGGTCAGATCGCTGGCGGGAAGACCCGAGATCTCGGTGATGGTCAGGGTCAGGGTGCTATTGTTGCCGCTGGTGATCGAATCGGGTGAAAACACCGCCGAAAAGCTGGGGGCGGACTGCGCCTGAACCAGGCCGGGCAGCAACAGGAAACTGGCAAGGAGCAGATGTGAAACACGGCGCAGCAGATCGGTCATGGGCTATCCCGGAAATATGAGAGGTCTTCAAAATGCGAACAAACCCATGCGCGGCAGCTTACAGGCTCGCGGTAGCGTAGAGCTTTGATGCGCCGCGCAGCAATGACACATTTTTAAAAGATAAAGATTTTCGACAACTGTCGCAGATTGGCCAGTTTCCGCTGATGGCCGCCCCGGCAACCGCTGGGGTTGCGTGATATACGCACGGAATACACATAAAGAAACACACAGGGTGCCGCCTCAGAGCGATCTTCAGACAGCCACCCAAGAGCGGAAAAAATGCCGCAACCCTGCTCTTTGACGGTTTTTTTGACCCGGGGGGTTTAGATCCGGCTTTTTGATGTGATTCCCTTGGTCCCCTGCAGGTTTTGCTGCCTCACTGCGCCGACTGGCGGCGAATATGATAGAGCTGTCCCGGCACCAGAGGCCCCTGCAGATGGGTCTCTTCCCCATCGGGCCAACGGATGCGCAGCCCCTGGGCGGCGCCGCTCTGGCCGAGACCAAAATGGACGCGCGCCGCATCAAAGCTCATGAAACCGCCGCCCAGCTGGATCTCGCGGGTCTGGGTGGCGCCCATTGCGGATCCAGGCGCCATTTCCAGGGTGACACGGGCGCCAATGGCGGCGCGGTTGCCACGGTGATCTTCCAGCTGCACCACCAGCCCGGGCTGCTGGCCATTGTTGCGCCACAGGGTCAGCGGGCCATTGACCGGATGCGCCAGCAAATCGAGATCGCCATCGCCATCCATATCAAACTGGGTGGCAGCGGCGGTCATCAGGTAATCCTCCAGCCCCATCTCGGCCGAGGCCTCGCGGAAGCTGCCGTCGCCCGTGTTGTGAAAGAACAGATTGGAAGGTGAGACCTCATTGGGGACCCAGGTGCCATTGACAATATAGAGATCCTGCCAGCCGTCCTGGTCAAAATCCGCCACCTTGGTGTCCCAGCTCCAGCCGCCCACCTCCAGCCCATGGGCCGCCGCCGTATCCGCATAGGCCGTGCCCTGCCAGTCCAGCAGCACATTGGCCCGCAGGATCTGCGGATGGCTGAGAGCGATTTCTTCCGCCAGGGGCTGGCGGCTGGGCTTGAAATGCAGATCACAATAGGCCCGCGGCACCACCTGCGGCGCCGGGATCAGCGTACAGAGGCTGGCGTCGCGCTTTTGAATGGCCAGATCCTTGATCAGCATCGCCTTGCACACGTCGCGGTTGCGCTCGGCCAGGGTCTGGCAGCGCCCGGCATAAGAGGGATCAAAACGGTTGCCGGATTTATACCACTCCTTGATCGCCATGTTCTGCTGGCAGGTGGCCCGGGCCTGAGCGTCCTGAATGGCATCGCAATAGAGCGCCAGCGGCTGCATCTTCAACCGCTCGGAGACCCCGGAGGAGCGACCGGCGATCTGTGCCAGATAGATCTCGGGGCGGGTGTCATTGAATAGATCCGCCACCTTGACCGCCATGGTGGTGGTGGTGGTGTGGGGGATCAGCCCCTCGGGCTGGGTCACCATCTGCAAACCGCCCTGGCCATCGCCGCGATAAAAGTAATCGGGGATGTCAAAATCATTGCCGACAATCAGATCCTGGGCGCCGTCGCCGTCAAAATCGCTGAACAACAGCGACAGGGTCTCGCCGGGAATACCGGGCAACTCGTGAAAGCTCTGGCCGCTCAGGGCGCCATCGGGGTTAAACACCACCCGGTTGCGCGACTCCTCGCCCGGAATGCGCCGGTACCAGCCCGCCGCCCAGTTGCCGAGCCCCAGGTCCAGATAGCCATCGCCGTCCAGATCAGCAAAGCTCAGCGCCATGGAGAGCGGTGTCTCGGCCTGGTTTTGCACCGGGCTGAGCGGCGTGGCGCCAAAGGCACCGCCATGGTTGCGCCACCAGAAATTGCCCTTGAGGTAGCTGGCCAGGAACAGATCCAGCCAGCCGTCATTGTCGATATCCACCAGCACCGCATTAAACACCTGCAGGTCCGCCAGCGGTCCAAGATCCAGATCCACCCGGGAAAACTGCCCCTGGCCATCGTTGCTATACAGATAAAGCCCCGCCTCGGTGGAGGCCACCGCCAGGTCGATGTCGCCATCGCCGTCGATATCGCCCGAAGACAGGCTGCGCCCCTCCCAGAAGGGCGGCCACATATCGCGCATGGAGAATTCCAGCGGTTTATCAATGCCAAATTCACGGGCCTCGGCGCGGGTGAACAGGGTTTCGGCGGCGGCTGAGCGCGGTGCAAAGGGCGTGGTGGTGATCTGGATCGCACTGGCATCTGCACTGGTATCCGCACTGGTCACCTGCAGCAGCGGATCCGCATCCAGGGTTGCCGCCTGGGCGGCGCTCCAGAACAGGCCGTCTGACAGGCCGGCAGACGGGTTGGCTGTGGCGGCGGGCTGAACCGCCTGTGGCGCCGCGCTTTGCAACAGCATCTCCAGGGCGCGCTGGCTTTGCCAATTGTGATAGCTCTGCGCCCCGAGGCCGGCCAGAATGCCAAGGCTGGCAATTGCCGCTCCCAGCAGGGCAGCGATGCGCAGCCCCAGCATCTGATTGATAATAAAGAAGGAATAGATCGAAAAACTGCCCAGGGTCATCAGTAGTGCCATGACATAGCCCTGCGCCAGCCCGCTGGCGATCAACACCCCGCACATCACCACGTCAAAGCCAATCGGCACCGGCATGAACAGCCCCACCAGGGCGACCAGCAGCAGGATACCGAGGCCAAAGGGCAAGGTGGTAATCATCTCGGAGGGCAGCAATGTGCCCACCAGCGCGCCCAGAAACCCCGCCGCCAGCATCAGCGGCACTGTCATCCGCACGATATACCACAGATTGCCCAGATAGGCCTTGATCACCTCCCCGAGGGCGCGGATCAGCCCCTCGCGGTGGGGGGCGCCCGCCTCCAGATTACCAGCCTCCAGATCACCTGCGGCCAGTTCGGCGGCGCTCCAGCTTGGCGGCACGGAGGCGGTGGCGGCAGAGACCTCTGCCTGCTGCGGAACTGGCAGCAGGCGGCAGAGCAGTGGCACCACCGCGAGGATCACCACCAGCGACAGGGCCACCTTGATCACCACCATATAAAACGGCACCAGCGCCAGCAGCATGGTCAGCACCACAAAGTTCAAAGTGGGGGAGGCCACCATGGCCGACAGCGCCGTCTCGGCCCGCATCCCCGAGGCATAAAGCCCGCGGCCAATGGGGGCGGCGCAATTGGCGCAGACCCCCAGCGGCGCGCCCAGAAACAGCCCCAGCACGGAATTGGCAAAGCCGCTCGCGAGGCTGCGGCGGCGCAGATAACCCAGCGTGGTCATAAAGGCGGCCGCAAAGAGGATGCCAAATGTCATCCCCTTCTTATTGGTATTGATCCAGTTCAGGGTGGAATAAAACACCCTCTCCGGGATGCTCATGGCCTCGGTTAGCGGGTATTTTGCCTCAAAGCTCAAGGGATCCTCAAGTTGGATCGCCCCCGACATCATCAGCTTTTCATTCAGCGCCGGATAGCGTGAGCCGGTCCAGAACAGATAGGCCAGCGTGCCCAAAATCAGCAGGGACAGGACCAGAGGTTTGTGAGAGGTCAGAGCGCGTATCAGTAACATGGTATCCTGGCCGTATTCCGCATTTTTGGGTATCTATTTGAACCGAGTGTCGAACAGGGGGCGGCCGGTTCCCAATTGTTGAACCATATGCGTTGTTAGACACATATCAGGATCCCGCACCGCCCGGAACCAGACCTGCCGCGGATGGTACCAAGACAGTTTTTGCACATGCAAGCCGCTCTGCTGGCAGGCCTCTGTGATGGCATCTTCCTCAAACAGGGTGCACTCTGGATAAAGCCATCCGGAATAGGCGCTCCCCTTGGTCTTATTGGCGGCCCCGGCACAGTCGGCCAGAATGGCCGTGAACAAGAACTGGCCCTGCTGCGACAGGCAGCGTGAAGCCGCTGCCAAGGAGCTTTGCAACAAGTCGAGGCCGACATGGGAATATATCGACTGGGCCACGATGAAATCGCTGCTGTGATCGGCGACACCAGCCAGACTCAAATCGCTTTCGTCAAAAAACCGCGGGGCTTTGATGTCCAGAACATCCTGGCCGATCTCCTGTGCGACCGCTGTCTGCCACAGCCATGAATTGGGCTCGATCCCAGTGTAGCGCCCAGGCATCAGATATTGCAGTAAAAGCCGCCCTGCCCTGAGAGATCCGCAGCCGATATCCACCAGATGATGGTCTTCGCGCAGCCCCAGAGAGGTGACTAGGCGGAACTGGGTGGCCCCCATGAAATCATATTGCTGAGGCGGGCCGACATAGGCTCGGTAATTCTCGCCGCCCGGGGCCATTTTCCGTGTGGCCAGGATGTCTTCTTCCAGAGTTGTTTCAGACCCTGTTGCCGAGAGACCGGATGCAGGCAGGCCGGGGGGGGTATTGGAGGGCATGGTTTAATGATCTTCATCTAGAGGCGGATCTGCGCGCAGACAGACCAAAAGGCACGATAGCGGTGCACTTTCAGTCTGTCGCAGCCATATCAGGCGGGTTTACAGAGCCAGAGGCTTATTCGGCCTTGGCCAGCTGCATTTCGAGATCCTTCACCCGGGTATTGAGTTGCTCGATGTAGATATGAGCATGCTCAAGCTCGTTCAGCATGGCCAGGAGTTTGTTGGTTACCCGTAGCGGCTCATCCGGGCGGGTTGCTCCGACCGCTGGCAGATGCTTGTTGGCCCACATACTGGCGGCATGGTCTTCGATCGAAGCAACAGTATAGACCTCGGGGTCGAACACGCGGTCACAGGGCGTGACCCCGGTACAGCTGCCTGCGGTGCTGGTCACCAGGCCGCCGGAAATCCGCAAATCCCCGTTGCTTTCCAGGCGGAATTCTTCGCCGGCGTTGGCCCCGTTGGTAATCCGGAAGCTATTGTCCGTCTGGTGTTGCACGTTCCAGGTGAAATTGCTGCCGGTTTCGGTCAGGCTCATGAAGACTGTGCCGTTGTTTTGCAGCTTCAGAAGCTGTCTGGCAGCCGCGGCCGCAGCGGTCTCCTCAACCAAGATCATAGCACTGCCATCAGACCGGCGCACATGCAGGGGCGCCGATCCAGCGCCACCGTCCCCCTGTTCCACAAGCAGCGAGCCGCGGGTGATATGCAGCCCTGCATCCGGGCTGGTGGTGCCCAGGCCAATATCGCCATCGGTATCGACATAGATCGAGTTGTTCGGTGCCGTGGGGCGGATCTTGAAGGGGATCAGGCTGCCATTGGTGGCGTCGCGTACAAAGAAGTTGGTCTCGTTGCCGGCCACATCCCAGGTCTGGGGGGTAAAGCCAGAGGAGCCGTCTTGCTCCAGGCGCATGGTTGGGGAATCCCCATCCACCACATGCAGCTCGACCACTGGAGTGCTGGTCCCCAGGCCGATGCGGCCGCCGTCATCCGTATAGAGCGAATGCGAAGGCGCCGAGGCTTCGATGGTAAAGGGGGTGCGGCCGCCATCAATATCCTCGACCGAGAACCTGTCCTGCCCGCCGTTTGTGCTGTCATTGAAGACCAGCTGCCAGTCACGGGTTGGGAAACTGCCGGAATTTGAGGTATCCATGGCGCGGATCCGCAGGTTGTTTTCTTTTAGGCGGATGGTGTCAAAGCCAAAGCTTTCGCCATTGACGCAATCCTGGCCGACACAGATGCTGTTTTGCACGATCAGGTCGTCAGAGATGACCTGATCTGCCTGGGCGACACCGGCCATCAGACCCAGGGTGCTAACGCCTGCAATCAGGCTGCGCTGGAACATATAAGTCATAAAAATCCTTTCTTCGGTGCGAAGCAGCCCCTGCTGTGTCGCGGTTATTCTGCGTAAGGGTCAGTCTTCGCGGATCTCTTCGGGGGTAATGATTACCCCGCGCGACACCACAAAAGACCCATTCATGTAAAACCCCTTACCCCTGGTGGTGGCGGTCTCACCGCGGCCATTGTCGATGGGATTGACGATTTCAACTTGCTCGTCCGTGGCAGCCTTGAGCTCATAGCGGTAGGTGCCGTCCTGAACCTGGTCGCGGGACAGCTCAAACACCGGGGTACCGGTGGCGGCAAAGACTTCGGTTACCTTGCCATTGGGGGCGGCCACAATCAGGGTAGCATTGCTCAGACCGGTCCAGTTTTCGAACCAAACGGCATTGGAATTATACTGCTGGACCGGATCCACCGTCAGCGCCGCTGCGGCACTGGCCAGGGCGAGACCAAGCCCCAGGCTCAGAATTCTGCCCGCCTGACGGGCGCGACACGTGATCGTTTTCATCATTGGTTGCCTCATTGCCCTAGGGCAGTTTTGTGGAACAAAAACAGCTAGATATGATCGGAACAAACAAAGGCACCATCTCTGACACCCTCTACACATTTGCGTTAGAATAGGGGTAAATGCGAAGAATCTTAAGCTTTTTTTGAGTCCCGCGGTTGTTTTTACCTCTCTTGCATCTGTGCTGTGGTCGTTACGCCCCCCCCCTGCGGTTTTGGCGCCAAAGAAGCCTCTTTGGCGGTGCTATCCCGGTTACAGAACGCCAGCGCGGCTGAAGACGCCAAAGAAGTTGCCGATGATATTGGAGATGGTGAGCGCATCATTGAGCGGCGATTCCGTTGCCATCACCAGATCTCCGGGATTGATCTGGAACTGGCGGGCGGAAAACAGCCCATCCGCCGAGGTCAGATCCAGGGTAAAGACCACCCGCGTATGGCGCGGCCCCCGCACTCCGGGTGCTATAGCAGAGGGGGGATATTCGCGCAGGATCAACAGACCCTGAGGATCGGCGCGGCTGTCCTGAAACCCGCCGGCCACCGACATGGCATCCATCGCCGACATTTCATCTTTGCTGAAGATATGCAGATCTTCCTCGCCGGTGGCGCCAAAGGAGAGGAAGTAGCGCTCATCCTCTTCGACAAAGACCCGATCCCCCCCGCGCAGCAGGCTGTCCTTGTTTGGATCATTCAGCAGCGCATCCACCGAGGTGCCATAGATGCTGCGGCCGCGCACCAGGCGAATTTGTGGATTGTTGAGATTGGCGCTGATGCCACCGCCCATGGAGATCAGCCCCATCACCGAAAAGTTGCGATTGGGCATCGGATAGGTGCCGGGGCTGGCAACGCCCGAGACCAGATCCACCGAGTTGTTGCGCCCCTCGGCCATGTCCAGTTGCAGCTGTGCCGAGGGCACGATGGCTTCCAGCTCCACCTGCAATTGCTCGCGGGCCAGATCCGGCGTTAGCCCCAGCACATTCACATTGCCGACATAGGGCATGAAGACGCTGCCATTTGCGGCAACGCGTACATCCTGCAACTGCACGTCCCTTTGTTCCGGTGAGGTCAGCAGGGAATTGTCACTGCTGTCCCAGATCCGCAGCGTGAGTGTGTCACCCGGCTGGATGATCTGGGTCTTGGCACCATTGCTGGCCCCGATCCAATTGAGCCGCTCCTGCTTGCCGGTGGACGGCCACTGCGCCGCCGTTGGCAAAAAGGCCCGGTTGACCGCGTAGAGAGCAAAATCCGCATCCACATCTGAGGATTGTTTGATGATCTCTTCACTGGCGGGGGCGCCACCGGGCAAACGCCCGCAGGCAACTGGCAACAAAAGCAGGCTGACAGCAGCGAACAGAAGAATCGGAAGGCGCATAGAAGCTCTTTTCAGGAATGGTCTTGATTTTTGCTGCCCGCAAGATACTGGGCTTAGACGGCGCGTCAACTGAACTGCGCATCTGATACAAACAGAGGCGGCATATGGGTTTTCCGGTCACAGTCGTTCTAGGGGCCTCGGGGCGGATCGGCAGGGTGCTACGCCACTGCTGGCCCGAGATCGTATCCCAGTCCGGCCCCCTGGCCGCCCCCCTGGCGGGGGTTGAAATCCGCTGGCAAAGCCGTAACCCGTTACTGCAGCGACCAGAGGTGGCAGCGCCTGCACTGCTGGACCCTCTAAAGGATCCGGCAGGGCTGGTGCAGCTACTTGCTGGAGCCGAGGCGGTGCTCTGCCTGGCGGGCAGTATTCCGGGGCGGGGCATGGATCTGGCGGATAACACCCGCCTGGCCTGCGCGGCAGTGCAGGCAGCGGCGCGCGCCGCCGAAATATCAGGGGCGCCGACGGCGCGGGTGCTGCTCAGCTCGTCGGCGGCGGTTTATGGCAACCAGCCAGGGTTGCTCAGCGAAGACAGTCCACTCAGCCCCGCCAATGCCTATGGCGCCGCCAAGGCGGAAATGGAGCAGCAGGCGCTGGCGCTGGGGCAGCAACTGGGGGTGCCGGTCACGGCGCTGCGCATCGGCAATATCGCTGGGCTGGATGCTATCCTGGGCGGCTGGCAGCCGGGGTTTACCCTGGATCAATTTGCCGATGGCCGCAGCCCGCAACGCAGCTACATCGGCAGTGTGACCTTGGCCCGGGTCCTGGCGGCGCTGGTCCGCCAATCCGACCTGCCGCCGCTGCTTAATCTGGCGCAGTCGGGTGCCATCGAGATGGCAGCACTGCTGCGCGCGGCGGAGCTGGAGTTTGCCTGGCGCCCGGCCCCTGCCAGCGCCATTTCCGAAGTCGAGCTCGATGTGAGCCGCCTGCGTCAGGTCCTGTCGGAAGCCGGGGACGCTCGCCTGCAGACAGCGCTGTCGCCCCCTGCGGATGCGGCCTATATGGTGACCGAATGGGCGGCCGTGCAGCCCTCGTCCCGCCACGGGAAAGAGGCGGAGAAAAACCCTGTTCAAACCTTGCAAAAGCTTTTGCAAACAAAGGATTTTTATCGCTCATGACTTGGCGCAAACGTCTTTTTGACCTTTTCTTTGTCAGCCTTTTGATTGTGATCCTGGGGCCAATCTTGCTGCTGATCTTGCTGCTGCTCCTGTGGAAAGAGGGGCGGCCAATATTTTACCTGTCAGAGCGGATGACCACTCCAACCCGCGGGTTTCAGCTGTGGAAACTGCGCACCATGACCCAGGTGGGTGAAGACTCCGGGGTTTCAGGCGGCGATAAGGCCGCGCGGATCACCAAGACTGGCGCCTGGCTGCGCGCCAAACGGCTGGATGAGCTGCCGCAGCTGTGGAATATCCTGAAAGGGGATCTCTCCTTTGTTGGCCCCCGCCCACCGCTGCGCCAATATGTCGAAGCCCACCCCGAAATCTACGCCGAGGTATTGAAATCACGTCCTGGCGTGACCGGGCTTGCCTCGATCACCTATCACAAGCATGAGACCGCCCTGCTGAAGCGCTGCCAGAGTGCCGAAGAGACCGATGCGGTCTACTCTCGCATCTGCGTGCCAGCCAAGGCGCGCCTGGATCTGATGTATCAGCGCCACCAGAGTGTCTGTTATGATCTGGATCTGGTGTTCCAGACCATCGGCGGATTGTTTCGGCGCGGCTGAAGCGCTGTCAGAAGGGGCAAAATCCGTGTGACCCCGCAATTCCATGACAGCCTCTCGGCGCTTTATGGCCGACATGGCCAACAGGGGGGGCTGGAGTGGCCTAGGGCAGGCCTGTTGGCTTTGCCTCTCCTGCGGTTCTGTGCTAGCGGTGGACGATTAAACCATGGAAGAGTGAGTGAAATTTGCTTTTAACGAGGCGCAATTCAACGCCTTTGACGGCTGCCAAAGACCGTGTTTTCAACAAATAGATCGCACCAGGCCTTCTGCGGGGGGCAAAATATTGAATAGGGCTGTGGGATGTTCAACCTAATTAGTGCGCTTTCGCGGAAACAGAAATCCTATGTCTTTCTGGCGATTGATCTGGGGCTGATCCCACTGGCCCTGCTGTTTACCCTGACCGTACAGCCGCTGCCGGATCCGGCCCTGCACACGCTGGCTGCGATGCTGCCTGTGCTGCCCTATGTGATGCTGGTGATGGCGGCCAGCTCTGTCTGGCTGGGCCTGCCGATGGTGCAGCTCAATGCCTATGAACGTCACGCTGTGGCGCTGACCGGGGTGGTTGCGGTTATGACGGCGGTGGTCTTGGCTGTGCTGACCCATCTGTTTGGACCGGATCTGCCCTCGGGCACCCATGTGGTTTTTGCCACCAGCTATATGCTGTTCATGATGGCGACCCGGGCGTTCCTGCATCAGATCGTTCTGATGATCTACCGCCGCGCCAGCCCGCGCTGCCGGGTACTGATCTATGGCGCCGGCACCACCGGCACCCAACTGGCGCAGGCGCTGAAATCCCATGATGGTATCGATCCGGTAGCCTTTGTTGATGACAATGGATCGTTGCAGGGCATGACCCTGGTGGGGCTTCAGGTTTTTGCCCCCTCCCGCATCCAGGAGCTGGTGCAAACCCGTCAGATCAATCGGGTGCTTCTGGCGATGCCCTCGCAGAGCCAACCGAAACAGGCTCAGGTCATTCTACGCCTGCAGGGTATGGGGCTCGAGGTGCAGGCGCTGCCCTCCTTTGCCCAGCTCATTGGCGAGGAGGCTCTGGTCGATAAGCTGACGCCAGTACCGCCGCAGCAATTCCTGGGCCGTAAAAGCCATAATTTGCCGCTGAATGAAGCCAGCAGCTCCTATGCCAATCGGGTGATTTTGGTTTCTGGAGCCGGCGGCTCCATCGGATCGGAACTGTGCCGTCAGGTGCTGCGCTGCCGCCCCACCAAGCTGGTGCTGTTCGAGCTGAGCGAACTGGCCCTTTATACCGTGCACCAGGAATTGGAACAGCAGGCCGCCGAAATCGGGGTCGAAATAGTGCCGATCCTGGGGACGGTCACCGATCCACGCCAGGTGCGCGGCGTGCTGGAAACCCATGGTGTCCAGGTGGTGCTGCATGCGGCGGCCTATAAACATGTTCCCCTGGTCGAGGCCAACCCGCTGCCTGGGCTGGCCAATAATGTCTTTGGCACCCAGAATCTGGCGCAGGCTTCGGCCCTGGCCGGGGTAGAGCGCTTTATCCTGATTTCCTCCGATAAAGCGGTGCGCCCGACCAATGTGATGGGGGCTTCCAAGCGGATGGCCGAACTGCTGCTGCAGGATCTGGCCACCCGTAGCAGTCAGACTATCTTTACCATGGTGCGCTTTGGCAATGTACTGGGCTCCTCCGGTTCGGTGGTGCCCCTGTTTCAGGATCAGATCAGCCGCGGTGGGCCGGTGACAGTGACCGATGCGCGGGTGAAGCGCTTTTTTATGACCACCGCGGAAGCTGTCCAACTGGTGTTGCAGGCCGGCGCTCAGGCCCGTGGCGGCGAAGTCTTTGTGCTGGATATGGGCGAACCGGTATCGATCTTGCAGCTGGCCCGCCAGGTGATCGAAAGCGCCGGTTATACCCTACGCGACGAAACCAATCCCGAGGGGGATATCAGTATCGAGATCATCGGGTTGCGGCCTGGTGAAAAGATGGAAGAAGAACTCACCCTGACGAATGAGTTGATCACCACCCGCCATCCGAAGATCTTTTGTGCCCGTGAAACCGTGCTGTCAGAGATCGAGGTTGCGGCCTTTATGCGCGGGCTGCGCCAGTCTCTGGCCTCCGGAGATGCACTGGCCGCGCGTCAGGTGCTGCAGCGCTGGGTCGAAGGCTATGGCAGCCAGGATACAGATCGCAAGACCTCCTGATCTGTCTGGCAGGTTGCGAGAGGGACTGCGTTGATCCTATGGTCCGTTTTATGTTCTATTCGCGGCGGGTCAAAACTGGCAATACTGACACCGATAGGCATAGTTTCCTCATTCAGAGGGGCGAATCGACAGGCATAAGGCAATTCTCTTCGTGACTCGCAGTTTTTTCCGCCTGCTCAGGGCTTCCTTCTCCAAACCAGCCCTGGGCTGGAAGCTGCTGGTTGCCGTGGCGGTGACCTGTCTCCCTGTTCCTGCCGCCCAGGCCTGGCTCCCCGAGATCACCCGCAGGCCGCAAAACCCAGAGCCCGGCAGTGATGCGGCGGCGCCGCGGTTCAAACCGCTGCCCCCGCCTGCGCTGAACTTCTATGGCACCCCCGGCATCATCGACACCCCCTCAGCCGAGATGCTGCCCGATGGCACCTATGCGGTGAGCTATTCCTGGTTTGGCGGCACTAGTCGCTACAATGTCACCTTTCAGGCGTTGCCCTGGCTCTCTGCCAGCTTTCGCTACAATGGCATCAGGAACCTCAATCTCTTTGGCTTTTCCACCTATTATGACCGCGGCTTTGATGTGCGCGCCCGGCTGTGGAAAGAACGTGGCTGGCTGCCCGAGGTCACCATGGGTTTGCAGGATTTTGCCGGCACCGGGGTCTATGCGGCGGAATATTTTGTCGCCACCAAACGGTTTCAGACGCCAGCCCTGTCACGCCGCAGCGGCCCCGGCCAGCTGAAAATCAGCGCAGGTCTCGGCTGGGGACGCTTGGGCTCGCATGGGGCCATTGGCAATATCGGCGGGGTGCGGCCCACATTTGTCGGCGGCTCCACCGGGGGCGAGCTGTCTTATGACCAATGGTTTCGCGGCGATTTTGCCCCCTTTGGCGGTATCGAGTGGCAGCCCAATGAGCGGCTCAGCCTGAAAGCGGAATATTCCACCGATGCCTATGTCACCGAGACACAGGTGTCGAATGTGTTTGAGCGCAAATCAGCGCTGAATTTTGGCGCCGAATACCAGTATAGTGATCGCACCCGGCTCGGTGCCTATTATCTCTATGGTTCTAAAATCGGCTTTACCGCCCAGTTCCAGCTCAATCCCCATCACCCGCTGACCCCCATGGTGGTGCCCGCGGCGCAGCCGATCTACCCGCGCAGCCAATGGGCGGTCAACGAAGAGGATTGGAGCCAGGACTGGGTGGAGAGCAGCCAAAAAACCACGCTGTTTCGCGATACTCTGGCCGAGGCTTTGAAAAAGGACGATCTCATTCTCGAGGCCATCACCTTTGAGGGTACCGGCGCCGAGGTGCGTTATCGCAACCCGCGCTATCAATCCGAGATGCAGGCAGCCGGGCGGGTGGCGCGGGCCATGGCTGCAACCCAGCCCGCCTCGGTTGAAACCTTCCGCATCACCCCGGTGCGCAATGGGATTGGCCTGTCGACCATCACGGTGCGGCGCTCGGATCTTGAGGCCCAGGAATTCGCCACCGATGCCAGCAATGGCATCAGTGCCGTAAGCGCGATAACCGCAGCCCAGCCACTGGCGGAGGATGCGCTGTTTTCAGATGAGCTCTACCCGGCGTTTTCCAGCAGTTTTGCGCCCTATACCAAACCCTCCTATTTTGACCCGGCGCGCCCCTTCCGCATTGATTTTGGCGTCGATCTGACCGCCAGCTACGCACCAGCCCCAGGCTGGATCATTGCCGGCGCCCTGCGTCAACGCCTTGCAGGCAATGTGAGCAACAGCCGCGCCTCCAACTCGAAGCTGCCCCGTGTGCGCACCGATATTTCGAAATATGCTCAGTTTGGCACCACTCTGGAAAACCTCTATGTCGCCCATAATTGGAAACCCGGCCAAAATCTCTATGCCCGCACCACGGTGGGCCTGTTTGAAACCATGTTTGGCGGCATCTCCGGTGAAGTCCTGTGGAAACCCATCAATAGCCCCCTGGCCTTGGGGGTCGAGGCCAACTACGTGGTCCAGCGGGACTATGACCAGCGCCTGTCGTTCCGCGATTACAAGACCTTTACTGGCCATGCCTCGCTCTACTACCAGCTGAGCAACAACTATCATCTTCAGCTGGATGCCGGACGCTATCTGGCCGGGGATTATGGCGGAAGCTTCAGCCTGGACCGGGTCTTTAACAATGGCTGGTCGGTCGGGGCCTTCTTTACCCTGACCAATGTCTCCGCTGCGGATTTTGGTGAAGGCTCCTTTGACAAGGGCTTTCGCTTTCGGATCCCGCTGGGCTGGATGCTGGGCAAACCCAGTCGCCGGGGCTATGGCCTGACCATTCGCCCAACGCAACGCGATGGCGGCCAGCGCGTCGCCGTTCCGGGGCGGCTTTATGGTTCCATCCGCGCCGCCCATCGCAGCAGCCTGCAAAATCAACGCGCGAGGTTCTGGGAATGACATCTCTGCCCCTGGCTCAGCCGCTGAAAAAAGCCATCACCCTGACCAGTCTTTTGATCCTGACGGGCTGCAGTACAGGCCCCGAGGAAGCCAGCGGCTCCATCGAAGTGGGCCGCGCTCTGCGCGATGCCATTGCGGCGCGATGGGCACCCGATCCAGCCCCCTTGCAGATCACCCGCGCCTTTCTGGATCAGCACCGGCCACACCTGGAAGTCCTTGTCGAGCGACAGGAGGTGACCGGATACATGGCCCAGAGGCTAATCCGCCAGGATGATCTCCCAGGCGAGATCGTCACCTGGAGTGCCGATGATGGCAGCGCTCTATCCTTTCGCAATGGCCTGCTGATTGCCACCCGAGGGCTGCCGGGAAACCTGATATCGACCGGGGTCCCGGTCCAAGAGGGGCTTGCCGGACCAGCACAGGGCGGAGAACGCAGCTATCATCTGCGCAGCGGCGATAACCAGCAGCGCATCGTCACCCTAGCCTGTGATCTCAGCGACCTGGGGGCGCAGAAACTGGAGATCTACGAGAAGTATTACAATACCCGCCACTTACAGGAGCGCTGCGAAGGGCCGGGTCAAACTGTGGTTATCAATGACTATTGGGTTGATTCTCGCAGTCAGAAAGTCTGGAAATCACGGCAGTGGGCAGGTCCCGAAACCGGCTATCTGCGCATTAGGGACCTCTCAAGTTAAGCGTTTTTGCCACAGGTTGCTAAAATTTCCGGCAATATGTGGGAGAAAACCATTCTTCAAGCAATTTGCCGCTATGGCTTACGTTGAAATTATCATCCCGCTCGCATAGAGTTGTACCAAATGACATTCCAAAGGAGATTTGGATTATGAAAAATACCTTTGCTGCCCTGCTGCTCACCGCAGCGACCGTAACAACTGCTGCGGCTCAAGCCACTCCACCTGCTCCTGGCGCAGGTGCCGGCGGCGCTGGCGCTGGCGCTGGCGGCGGCGCATTTGGCACCGGCATCACCGCAGCAACTGTGGGTGCAGCTGCTCTGGGTGTTGCGATCGTGACAATCGCGGTCACCAACGAAGACGGCACCACCAGCACCACAACAACAACAACAGCAACAGGCGGCAACTAAGCCTCTTGGGCCCTTGGGCCCGGTCAGGCTTGGCCTGCTATCATGTGTTGAAGACTTCAGTAAACGGGTCCCTTTGGGCCCGTTTTCTTTTGGCTCAGATTGCCGGCTGCCCTTGGCTGGTTTGCAAGAATCCGCCCAAAGCCCTGCCAATCTCGCGGCAACAAGAGACCGCTCTTGTGGTCCGACACAGGCTCGGCTTTATGCTGGAAACAGGCCAGACTTCTGGGTTTCCTTCTATCGCTTTGTCTTAGTGCCCCTGGCTGCAGCCGGGCAAACACGATGATTTCATAGGATGCAAAATGCGCAAATTATTTGGCACGGACGGAGTCCGGGGCACCGCCAACATCCATCCAATGACCGCCGATATGGCGCTGCGCATCGGTGCCGCCGTGGGGCGGTATTTTCGCCGCGAGGCGGGGGGCGTCCACCGGGTGGTGATCGGCAAGGATACCCGCCTGTCAGGCTATATGTTTGAAAACGCGCTGACAGCGGGGCTGACCTCAACAGGGATGAACGTGCTTTTGCTGGGACCGGTGCCAACCCCCGCCGTGGGTCTGATGACCCGCTCCATGCGCGCCGACCTGGGCGTGATGATCTCTGCCAGCCACAACCCGGCCGAAGACAATGGCATCAAGTTCTTCGGCCCTGACGGCTTCAAGCTGTCGGATCAGGCGGAGATGGAAATCGAAGCCCTGCTCGCGGCCGGTGTGGAGCCTGCGCAGGCGCAGCACATCGGCCATGCCAAACGCATCGATGATGCCCGGTTCCGCTATGGCGAGCGGGTGAAATCCTCGCTGCCGCGGGACATTCGTCTCGACGGGCTCAAGGTGGTGCTGGACTGTGCCAACGGCGCCGCCCACCGCACCGCGCCCGAGGTACTTTGGGAGCTGGGCGCCGAGGTGGTGCCTCTGGGCGTCTCCCCCAATGGACGAAATATCAATCTCGGCTGCGGCTCGACCCAGCCACAAACCGCCGCCGAAGCGGTGGTGGCCCATGGCGCCGATGTGGGTATCTGTCTGGATGGCGACGCCGACCGGGTGATCATGATCGACGAGACCGGCAGCGTCGCCGATGGGGATCAGCTGATGGCCCTGCTGGCTGGCCGCTGGGCCAAGGCCGGAACCCTGACGGGCAATGCCCTGGTTGCCACGGTGATGTCCAACCTCGGTCTCGAACGTCACCTTGCAGACCAGGGGCTGCGGCTGGAACGCACCGCTGTGGGCGACCGCTATGTGGTGGAACGGATGCGGGCCGGCGGTTTCAACCTGGGCGGTGAACAGTCCGGCCATATCGTGATGAGCGACCACGCCACCACCGGCGACGGGTTGATGGCCGGGCTGCATATGCTCGCCGCCATGGTCGAAACCGGCAAACCCGCCTCAGATCTGCTCACCCAGTTCACCCCGGTGCCACAGCTGCTGCAAAACGTGCGCTTTGCGGCCGGCCAGACCCCGCTGGACAGCCCACCGGTGCAGGCCGCAATCCGCGACGCCGAAGCTGCACTCGAGGGCAAGGGCCGCCTGTTGATCCGCAAATCCGGCACCGAGCCACTGATCAGGGTAATGGCCGAATGCGAAAACGAGCCCCTCCTCAACGCCACCGTAACCGAGGTGGCCGCCGCCGTTGAGGCCGCAACCAGCTGACCCCAGGGGTGCATCAGGGCCGCAGCTGCCGGATTTCATCTTAGCCAAAATACCTCGGGGGAGGCCCAAAAGGGCCGGGGGCAGCGCCCCATTTTTAGGAAGATCCAAAACGGAAAACGCCGCTAAGGAGAGCTCCTCAGCGGCGTTTTTCTATTTATAACAGACCATTGCCCTTACGCTTTGGGGCGCCGGGGTTTGGCGCCGCCGCCCTTGGCGGCTTTGGCTTCTGCCGTGCGGGCGCGGTTCTTTTTGCTGCTGGCCTTGCCTTTGGGCGGCGGCGGGCCTTTGGGATCACTGCGTTTTGCGCCAGGTTTGCCGCCCTCTTTGCGCCAGCTCTTGCCGGGATCGCCCGCGCCCGCGCGATAGCTCGGCTTGCTCTCTGCCTTTGCCGCCGGTTTGGCTGCCGGTTTTGCAGCGGGCTTGCTGCGCGGGCTGACTTCGCTCACCACCGCATTGGGTTCACGCGGGGCTGCCGCCTTGTGCCGCGGCCGTTCCGACCGTTCTTTACGTTCGGGACGCTCAAACCGATCGCCCCCAGAACGCTCACCGCGCGGCTTGTCGCCGCCCTTGTCACCGCCATAGGGTTTCTTGTCCTTGTAGCCACCCTCGCGGGGGCCGCCCTCGCGCTTGCCTTGGTAGCCACCGGATTTACCGGGACCAGATTTACCGGGGCCAGAGGGACGCCCCCCAGGACGGCCGGCAGGCAGATTGGGCGGACTGGCCAGCTGGGTCACCTTGGTGCCGTCATCCAGCACCATCTCGGACCCCATGGATTTCAGAAAGCCCGCGACCTGGGCCTCACGGATCTCGGCAAAGCTTTCGTCTTGCTGGATCCGAATCGCACCGATATCGCTTTTGGTGATGTCCCCAGCGCGGCACAGCATTGGCAGCAGGCGGCGCGGATCGGCGCCCTTGTCGCGGCCGGTGTCCAGCGAGAACCAGGTACTGGGGCCAAAGGGCGCCCGCGGTTCGGGCTTGGCATTGGCCGCCGACAGCTCTTCTGGTGCCGAGCGACCGGCATTCCACAGCCGCAGATAGGCCGCGGCCAACTGCTGCGGTGAAAACTCTTCGGCCAGCTTGGCCACCATGGGTTCTTCACTCGCCGCCGGTGCCTCGCTCCAGGCGGGATCTGCCAGCATGCGCTCGCCGTCCCGTTCCTTGATCATCTCCGCCGAGGGCGCAGTGTCCCAGGTGGCGGTGAGCTTGGCCATCTTCAGCAGGCGCTCGGCCTTGCGGGTGGATTTGGGCGGCACCACCAGGGCGCTGACGCCCTTGCGTCCCGCCCGGCCGGTCCGGCCAGAACGGTGCAACAGGGTTTCGTGGCTGTTGGGCAGCTCGGCGTGTACCACCAGATCCAGGTTCGGCAGGTCAATACCGCGCGCCGCCACATCCGTCGCCACGCAGACCCGGGCACGGCCATCGCGCATCGCCTGCAGCGCATGGCTCCGCTCGGCCTGGGACAGCTCACCGGACAGGGCCACCACCGAAAAGCCACGGTTGGACAGCCGGCTCAGCAGCCGGTTGACCATGGCGCGGGTGTTGCAGAACACAATGGCATTGGGCGATTCAAAATAGCGCAACACATTGATAATAGCGTTTTCATCATCGCGCGCGGCGACAGACATCGCCTGATATTCGATATCGCTGTGCTGGCTTTTCTCTGCCACGGTCGAGATCCGCTGGGCATCGCGCTGATAGCTTTTGGCCAGACCGGCAATGGCTGGCGGCACGGTGGCCGAGAACAGCAATGTCTGACGCTCATCGGGGCTTTCGCCCAGAATGAATTCCAGATCTTCGCGAAAGCCCAGATCCAGCATCTCATCGGCTTCGTCCAGCACCACGGCGCGCAGATCGGACAGGTCAATGGAACCGCGCATGATATGGTCGCGCAGACGCCCGGGCGTCGCCACCACGATATGGGCACCGCGGTCCAGCGCACGACGCTCATCGCGCATATCCATGCCGCCCACACAGGAGGCCATCACCGCGCCGGCCTCACCATACAGCCAGGCCAGTTCCCGCTTGACCTGCATCGCCAACTCGCGGGTTGGGGCAATCACCAGCGCCAGTGGCGTCGCGGCGGGAGAAAATTTATCCTCTGCGCCCAGAATTGTATCGGCAATGGCCAGGCCAAACCCGACGGTCTTACCCGACCCGGTCTGCGCCGAAACCAGAAGGTCGACCCCGGCAAGGGCAGGATCAGAGACCGCCTCCTGTACAGGGGTCAAAGAGGAATATCCACGGCGCTCAAGCGCCAGAGCTAATGTCTGTTTCAAGATGATCTGCTTTTCTATTGGGGCGGGAGGCCAAACCAGGTCTGCCGCTCGAAAGGCCAAGGCCCCGGCAGCAATTGGCCGCGTATAGGCCATTCATGCGCCCATGTATAGTCATCTCTGGGGATCTCTGGCTGCAGCCAATGACCCAGGCCCAGCTTTGCCCGGCAGAGGCCGCAGACTGGGCCGCAGACTGGGCTGCAAACTGGCGCACAGACTGGGGCACAGACTGGGGCGCCGCTGCCGGCTCCGGGGCTGCACTGTAGAGCCCAGAGCAGGGGTTTATGCCTGATCCTTTATGTCAATTTTTACATTTTCAAACGCTAAACCATCCCCCCAAGAGGCGCGTTTCTCCCCCCTTCCATACGCTCATTTAACGATCTGTTGTCACACTCCGCCTGCAGATTATCACACCAAAGCCCCCTTCCATGTGGGGTATTCGCTTTCTGACTGCTGCCCTCACTGGTTCGCCGACGGGGGGAAGTAGTGCCACGCACAAAGGCCAGGCCACCCACAGGGACCAGGTCAAACCAGGGACAGGGCTCCGCAAAGAAATGAATTTTTTTGCCAATACATCTTTCCGCACCCGCCTGTTGCTCAGCATGCTGGTCCCGGTTTTCCTGATTCAATGTTTCAGCATTGCCCATGAGATTCTGGATCACAGGGACGTCTTTATGAGTGCCCTGGAGAAAGAGCGCGATCTGGTGCTGCGGTTTGCCGCTGCGGCCCTGGCACAGCCAATGCAGTATGAGGATCCGGCCCAGATCCAAAATCTGGTCGAGATTATCCTGCGCGAAGATCGGGTGGCGCAGATGCAGATTTTTGACACCAGCGGCACCCAGATTTTTGCCCAGACAAACCCGGCCTATAGTCCCGCAGCCGATGACCTGCGCGCCAGTCAGAAGATTGTCTATACCGGTTCCGGTCAGCCGCGGGATCTGGGACATCTGGAAATCATCCTCCCCACCTCGGTCATCGCCGAGCCCCTGCGCAACGCCATTCTCAGCCACCTGGCGCTTTCCAGCTTCGTGCTGGTGATCATTACCATTGTCATCTTCCTGGCCCTGTCGCGCCTGTCGCGGCCGGTGGCGGCGATCATCAAGACGCTGTCAGCCATGCGCAATGATACTTTTGATGGCACCGTCCCCGGACTGGAGCGCCGCGATGAAATAGGCCTGATGGCCCAGGCGCTGCACCAGCTGCACGAAAAAACACATGAGATCGCCGAGCTGCGCGCCCAGGATGACGAAAGCGTGCGCCGCGAGCACAAGCGCATTCGCCGGGCGCTGCAATCCACCCGTGACGGGGTGCTTCTGGCCGATGAAACCGGCGAGGTGGTGCTGTGTAACCCCAATGGCGAGCTGTTCTTTGGCGATGCCCAGGTGGGGCGGCAGCTGAACCTGAAATCCTGGTTGCCGCCAGAGCTGGCCGAGCAGGCCACCACCCATATCAAGAACAACGAGAGCTTTGCCTTTGAGGCCACCACCACCCATAACCTGTCGGGGCATGTGCTCAATCTTTTGGTGCGCGGCGGCCCCATCCGCGACGAGCACGGGCTGTATCTGGGCGCGATGCTGCTGGCCTCGGATCATTCGGATCAGGCCCGCCAGGCCGAGCGCGTCCGGTTCCTGGCCGAACATGACAGTCTCACCGGGCTGCCCAATCGGCGGTTGATGGAGCAGACCCTGGCAACCTGGCTGCAGCAGGGCGAGGAGGTCTCGATCCTGCTGGCGGATCTCGATCATTTCAAACAGATCAACGATACCCTCGGCCATCCGGCGGGGGATGCGCTGTTGCGGGTGGTGGCGCATCGGTTTGAATCCTGCGCCAATACCTATGTGATGGCGTCCCGGCTGGGGGGCGACGAATTTTCCATTCTGGTCAAGGGCGCCGACAGCCTGACCCGGATGACCAATATCGCCAACCGCCTGGTGGCAGAGATGGCCCAGCCCCAGGAGGTCAGCGGCCAGGTGCTGCATACCGGCATGTCCGCAGGCATCGCCACCCTGTCGGGGCCGCTGTCCGAGCCCTCGGAAGGCATCCGCCGGGCGGATCTGGCGCTCTATGAGGCCAAGCGGGGTGGCCGCGGCATGGTCGAGGTGTTCCACGAGGATCTGGAAACCGAAATCAAACGCAAAAGCCTGCTGGAAAGCGAGCTGCGCCAGGCCCTGGCCCAGGGGGATCTGCGACCGGTGTTTCAGGTCCAGACCGATCTGCAGACCGGCGAGGTCATCGGCTTTGAAACCCTGGCGCGCTGGCACCACCGCCAGCTGGGCACAATTTCCCCGGCCGAATTCATTCCCATCGCCGAAGACTGCGGGCTGATCCGCGAGCTCACCTATCAGATGATGACCCAGGCCTTTCTGGCCGCCGCGCGCTGGCATGATGCCGGCTTCCAGGGGCGGGTTGCGGTCAACCTGTCGCCAAAATTGTTCGGCGCCCAGGTGGATGAATTTGTCAATGACTGCCTGTTTGAGACCAACTGCCCTGCCGAGGCGATCGAGGCCGAGATCACCGAAACCGTGGTGCTGGCCAGCGGCCAATCCGCCCTGCGCGAGATCCAGGCGCTGCAAGAACTGGGCATCACCGTGGCGCTGGATGATTTTGGCATGGGCTATTCCTCGCTCAGCTATCTGCAGAAATTCCCGGTCGACAAGATCAAGGTGGATGCGGCTTTTGTCTCTAAACTGCCGGAATCCGAGGAAACCCGCGCCATTGTTGGTGCCATTGCCGAATTGGGCCATGCCCTGGGCATGCGGGTCACCGGTGAGGGTGCCGAAACCGACGAACACCGCCAGCTGCTGAAGGCCTGCGGCGTCGACTATCTGCAGGGTTATTTTGACGGCCCGCCTCTGGCCGAGCGCGCCGCCACCCAACGGCTGTTCCCGGGCCAGGGGCTGCATATGACGATCCAGGGGTAACACCCCAGGATGGGTAACCGGCAGCCTCCGGTGACCTGTCAGGCGGCGTCCTCGCCTTCTCCCATAAACAGCTTCTGGATGTCGACAAACATGCTGGCCCCCAACAAGGCCTGCACCGCAGCCCAGGGGGCCGGCGCGGCGACAATGTCATCATAAAGCGCGCGCGAGACCTGAAAGCCATTCAGATGTTCCTCGCTGTCCGCGCGGATCCAGGCCAGATCCAGCATATCCTGCTGCAGCCCCAGCAGACGCAGGTCCACCCCCTCGGCCAGCGGCGCCTCCGGCAGGCTGCGCAGCAGATCCAGCTTCGCCACCTCCCAGAGCACATCATCAAAGCCAATCTCCTGCAGCACCAGTTTTTCACGCAGGGCAGGCCAGCCAAAGACCAGCCGCTGCTGCAGCCCCTGGCCAACGCTTTGCGCCGCCGCCGGCGCCTGGGACCCATAGCTCAGGTCAAACACCGCCTGTTTGTCCGCTGCGATCTCCAGATGGTCGCGCAAATTCCGGGCGGGCAGGGCGGCAATCCACTGACCCCGCCCCACATCAAGATAGTTGAAATCCGGCTCCAGGCGGAATGCATGGGCGCAGGCGCTACAGCTTACGGTCTGAAAGCTGCCCTCGAGGATCTCATCGCGCAGATCAGAGCGGCGGTCAGCATTGACGCTGCCCACCGCCTCATAGGTAAAAACCTCTGCGCATTCAGGACAGGTCAGATTCATCTGAACAAATAGTGACATCGGTTAGTCCCCCTTATACCAGCTTCTTCAGCCAATCGACGGCCGGGTGCTGATCTTTCAATTTCTTGCTGTGATAGGCGGCATAGAGCTCCGAGAACCACTCCCCCGGCGCGCGGAACTGATAGCCGGTAATGGCCTGTTTGCGGGCGGCATAGGCATAGCTATTCCAGGTGCCGCTCTTGTAGCTCTCGTGATAGACCCGGCCGGCGATATTGAGCTTGGCGGCGATGGCGGCGCTTTGCCAGGGATCATTGCCCGCCCGCGCCATATCCACATACGCCCGGCATTTGCTGCGCCGCCGCGCCCAGGTTTCCGGATCCACATCCGCCGGGCATTCCGGTTCGGCTGGATCAGCAATACCGCTGATATATTGCGCCACATAGTTGGTGTCATAATCATAGTGATCCGCAATGGCATCGGCCACGGGTTTGATATTCTTGCCGTGCTCCTGCCAACCGCCATAGGCAGCGTTGCCTGCCACCCCGGTCATAAAGCTGCGCTGATCATCCACCGCATGGCCCGCCTCGTGCAGGGTGTTCCAGGAGAAGAAATCCACCTGCTCCTGATCCGCCGGTTTGCAATTGTCATCCACTTCACCCACCTCATGCGGGCGGCCAAAACCATAGACAGAGCTGAGATTGGCATTGCCCTCGCGCATCACCACCTCTTTGACGCCCCCAGAATAAACCGACCCCTCCTGCGTTTTTACATCTTCGTAGCCAAAGATTTTCATCGAGTCATTGTCGCGGGTGTCCTTGGCTGGCAGCACGGACATCACCTCGTATAGGCGGCGAATATTGGGCCCCTTCTTGGCGCCATCCGCCTGGATATTGCCCGCCGCATGGCGGTCGGAGGGCTTGCCGCTGGCATCGGTGTAGATATTGAGCTTGCAGCCATATTTCGCCTCAAAAGCCACCCGCAGGACTTTGCGCTGAACTGAGGCATCCAGCCCCTTAATCATCTCATCAAGCTGTTTGTCGCCACCAGGGCGCTCCAGGATTGCTTTGATATTCTCAGGCTCCGGCGCCTCATTGCCCGCCATCTTGTCCTTGGCCGTGGCATCCACCGCCCGGGCCTGCGCAGTTTTCAGATGCGCCTCGGCTGCGTCATGGTCGCGTTTGGCCGCCGCCTCGCGCGCCTGGGAAATCCCCCCGTCGAGCTGTTCCAGATCTTCGCGAATGGCATAGCGATACTCACTGCCCATCAAGGCCTGGTGCTGGGTTTCCAACCCGTCGCAATCCTTAATCAGCTGATCATGGCGTGCTGCCAGGCGCATCAAAGCATGGTGCTTGTCCATCACCGCCTCGATGGCGGCGCTCGCCGTGGTCAAATCGCCGCCTGCCTGCGCCCCCTTCAGGGCAGCGGTGACCTCGGCCTTGAGCCCATCCACGTCCTCTTGGATGATGCTATATTTGACAAAGGGCGCCGTCTTGTCGGTGATGCGGGAAAGGACCCGCGTCGCCAGCGCGTCCAACTGCTTGTGATGGCTGATTTCCTCCTGCAAGGCCTCACAGGCCTTGAGTGCCTCCGGCAGGGCTGTTTTTGCTGCTTTAGGCTCTGTTTTCAGCTGTTCTTCGATGGCGTCGACCTGACGCTCTGCGGTCTCAAGGGTCTTGGCATATTCTGCCTCGCTTTCCCATTTCAGCGCATCAAAGACCGCGCGCAGCTTCTCGATCGCGGCGGTGATGGCGGCGGTGTCATCACCCCCTATGCTTGCAAGATCATCGCCAATCCCGGCCAGGGCGGCGTTGTTCTGTGCCGCCACCAGCGCATCAGCACAATCCTGCGGCAGCGCCGCCAGCAGCGCCTTGGCCTGGCTGAGATGACCGGCAGCCGCCAGCTCCATCATATTGGCATATTTCCCCTCCAGCCGGGCAATCAGCGGCGCGATGTATTTGGCCTGGGTATGGTCCTTGACCTCCTGCACTTTGACGGCCACCGCCTTGCAGCTGTCTTCAAACAGCTGCATCGCCTTGGCCGCATCAATCACCGGCTGGCACGCGGTGGTGGTCAGCGCATCCATCTCGGCCTCGGCAAAGTCAAAGCGGCGCTTGTCCACCGCTGTTTCAGCATGTCCGGCCGCATAGCGGCTGCGGAGGGCCGCCACCTGAGCTGCAAGCTCTCCCTTGGCCGTGACCTTGGCGAGTTCGGCTTCGGCCTCTTGCACCTTGGCCTCAGCCGCGACGCGTTTGAGCTCATAGGCGGTGCGGGCCGTGAGCATCTCCTGCCCCCGTTTGATGACATGATAGGTGCTGGCGGAAATCTTATGCGCCGGGGCATGGGCGCGCTGCTCCAACAATCCGGCAATCGCCACCTTGGCCTCATCCACCTGTTTGCGCTCAGCCGCCAGCAACGGATCTCCCGCAATCAACGCCTCGCGATCCAGAATCCACTTCTGCCGTCGGCGAATGGTTTCCACATGATCGGCGCGGGTGGCCTCATAGGCCTTGGCCCGTTTGACATCCGCCTTCAGCTTGGCAACGCTGGCGCGATATTTGCCCGCCGCCCAATCCGTATCAAAGCTGGTACCATAACCGGTGATCCGGTCCAGTTCGAGCTGCAGGCTCTGTTTGGCCGCAATCGGATTGGTATAGGTCAGCGATTTGTCGCGACTGCGGATCAGACGGCGTTCCGCATCCGCCAGCTGGGTCTTGAGCGGTTTGGACTCGATATAGAGCGCCAGTTTTTGGCGGGCACCGGGCACCGCCTGTTGCGCTTCATTGAGTTTTGCCAGGCCAGTGGAGAAATCAAGCCCAGGCGCTTTGACCGCATCATCCGCCGCTGTCAAAAGCTGGGTCAAGGCGTGAACCTCCGTGGCCAGACAAGTGTCATTGGCGGTGTTTGCTGTGGGTAATTCAGTCTCTACTATAGGGGCAACCGTGGTTCTCAGACTGGTGAAGCTGCCTTTGCAAGCCACCTGATTAAGCACATTCTCCAGCGCCTTGATTGCGGCGGCCAGATGGTCGCGCACCTTGCCCAGGTCCGGGCTAGCACCCATGGAGGCGTCGCGTCCCTTTTGCGCCTCGGCGGCGGCGGCGGCGCGCAGACTGGCAAATGTGCCACCGTCCTTGCCTTCGACATATTTTTCCAGATCACCATAAGTCTTAAAGGCAGCCACCACATCCTTGTCCACTGCCGCCAGCACATCATCCTTTTTCAGCTTGGCCAGCTCAGCCCGCATCTCGATCAGGTTTTTGGCCACATCTGCCGCCGCATCGCCGACGATGACGCTGTCCAGCGCGCTTTTGTAATCGCGCGTCGCCCCATGGGTGCCCGCTGCACGCAGATGGCCATCACAGATCGCCAGCTCAGCCGTGGCGGCTGCCGCCTCGGGCAGTTTGCGCAGGGCAGCCAGACGTGCCTCTAGCGCGTCGCGTTTGGTCTTATAGGCCAGATAGTCATCCGCGCGGGTCTTATGGGCGGGCCAATTGCCCTGATCTGCCGCCAGAATGCGGGTGGCGCTGTCGAATTTGCGCAGGATTGCATCCGAGGCGGCACTGGCAGAGGCAGCCTCCATCCCGGCGATCACATCGTCAATGCCCGCCTTGCCGGCATGGGCCTTGAAATCATTCAACCGGGCATCAAAGACCGCGCGCTGATCAACATAGCCCTTGGCCTTTTTGCCGCGCGCCTCCAGGTCATTACATTCGCGCCGCGCCAGAGTCAGTTTTTCGGCGGCCTTGATGACATCCGGCTCCACCCCCGGCTGACAGGCGTCATAGGCGGCCTGACAGCGGTCGATCCCTGCCTGCAGCACCGCTTTTACATTGGCGGGCAGGGCGTTGAGCGTGGTCAGGGCAGTGTTCACCTTGCCCAGCAGCCAGGTTGTGCTGCGCTCACGCTTGAGCAAAAGATCCACCTGATCGGCCAGGGCCGGGATCTTGTTCATCAGCCGGACCGCGGCCTCATAATCCTCGGCCCCAGCCTTGGTAACGCCCTCATCATAGGTATCGCCCAGCTCGTCGATACTGGCCTGGATCGGTGCCCGGGTCGACGCCTTGGTGCGACGCGGGGTGACCAGGCTCAGCCGATCAGCCTGGATTTGACGATAATGGGCCAGATCATCGGCCTGGGCCTCCAGCGCATCGCCCCGGCTGAGAAAAGAGACAATACCGCCCGAAGCCTTCTTGAAGTCGAACTTGGCAGCCTCGGCCTGTGCCGCAGTGATCTCCGCCTCCATCGCCTCCAGCTTGGTCTTGACCGGATCGATGCTCTTCATCGCATGGGCCTTGATTGGCACCAGCCGCGCGGTAAAGAGCGGATAGGTCTGCGCCCAGGTCTTTTTGTCCTCGCTGAGTTCTTTCACCTGCGGCTCCAGCGCCACCATCAGCCTGGTGGCATCAGCGGCGGCCTGTTCCAGCTCTGCAACCTTCTTCTCCGGCGCGATCCCCAAAAGTGCGGCGGCGCGCTGCATCGCCGTGGCCCAGGGGCCGGGGGCAGGGGCGCCGAATGAGGCAATCAGCCCCTGAACCCGAGTCATCTCGCCGCGCGCGGTTTCAATTTTGGCCAGGGCCTGTTTCTTGGCCGGGTCTTCGACATCCGGCTTATCAGGGGTCTCACTTTCTTTCTTAGGGCCGCTTGCCCTTTGCTCGACCTGTTCCGGTGGCTTAGGGCCTGACTGCGCAAGGGGCTGCACCTCGGTGGGCGCCGGCTCGGTTGCGACCTCATCTGGGGGGGGCAGGTCAGCTGCGCGCGCCGCTTTTGCGGCCTCCGCCGCCTGAGCCAATAGCGTTGACAATGGGCCCACCGATTTCAGCGCAGCGGTAAAATCACCTGTCGCAGCCTTACCCTTACCATAGTCCCAGAGCGCCTGAATCTTGGCGATCTCCCCATGTGTCTCGGCCAAAACCCGCGTCACATGCGGCTCTAACTTGGAAAAAGCCTGTTGCCAGCGCCCGGCAGCGGGATCCTCTGTGGCTGTCTCTGGCTCCGCAGCCTCTGTCTCTCCGGGGGCGCTATGCTCCTCAGCACCGAGATCCTGAGGTCCGGTCTCATCTTTGGCTGCTTCCTCTTTGGCGGCCTGGGCTTTTGCCACTTGCTCCAGGGCCTTTTCCAACTGCGTCAGCAAGGCCGCGACCTTGGAGCTCTCCCCCTTCGACAAGAGCCCCACCGCCCGTTTCAACCCCTCGACCAGCTTGGCCTGGACCGGTCCTGACAGAGGCGCAATTGCATCGCGACAACGGGCCAGTCGTGCCTTGAGCGCCGCCAGTTCCTGTGTTGCGGCCGCTTCTGCCTGCCCTGTGCCGCCCGGCTCTGCCGGCACAGCGGGGGCCGGTTCAGCCAGAGCTTCAGCCTGAGGTTCAGCCTGGGCCTGGCTCTGTGGTACAGCTTCGGTCTCCTCGGGCTCCTGCTGGAACTCGGTGTCACCCGGCGCCATAACCGCCAGCTTCATCTGAATGCCATTGCTGCGAAAGAAGATTCGGAAGTTTTTCACCAAGCCAGCCGGCGGGTCACTGCGGCAGGCCAGTTTCACCAGCTGGCCATCCACCGTCAGGGTGCCAAAACAGGATTTCTGCGGCTGCACGCCGTCGATTTTCTTGACCTGCAACAACAGCTTATCACCGCCCCGCTCCTTGTGCATAATCAAGGCGCAGTCTTCCGGCTTTTTACCCAGAGCCAGTGCAAAACTCAGCTCCTTGTTGCGGGCCAGTTTAATCTTCTGCTTCAGCTCTTTTACGGTTTCCACATCTAGCGGCACGGCCATTCCCCCAACTAATTAACTGATAATAATACTTAAACCGAGGACCCAGAGACCATTCCAAGCCACGGTGGCAGCTGTCTCCCCGGTCAGGATGCACCCAGATGGCAATGTGGTCCAGTTTTTTACCCGCCCAGTTTTTTACCCGCCCAGTTTTTTACCCGCCAGGTCTGTTTTCCCCCCCACGCCAAGCTGTGCTGCCAGCTGGCCTGTCCTGCACCGCGCGCAGGACGACGGCTGGCCTAGGCTCCAAACCCGGCCCCAAACCGGGGCCGACTGTGGCGCGCTGCGAAGGTGGGGCAGAGGAGATAGAGGAGATGCAGACGCGGGGCCCAAAGGCCCCGCGCCACCAAAATTTTAGGTGCTAAAAAGAGCTTTTCGACTCGCCACCACTCACGGTTATTCACAGCTGTCGGACTGTGGGTAAGTTTAAGCGAACACATTCAAGTGTCAATATGATACGGCCCGTCAGGAATTTGTTTACTTTTGTGCGACACTCGGCACAAAATGGGCAGCATTACCCCCCTGGGCACAGCCCTTCAGAGATCTTATTATTCAGAGTCCATATGTCCGAAATTTCCAAACTGACAGAATTGAGAAAACTCCTTTTGGACATGGAGCGATCCATGGGGCTGCAGGATCTTTCTACTGTTGAGCGCGATATCTACTATGCGGCCAGCGATCACACCACCAGTGCCGGGGCCGTCAAGACCACCCTGTTGCAAGAACACGCTCTGCTTGAAAATGTCTCACGGCCGACCTTTTTTCGGGCACTGAAATCCCTGCAGGGCAAAGGGTACCTGGAACAGTGCAAAAACTCTGTTCGTGGTTATTATATTGTTAAGGTCCCAGCAAGATAACCCAAGGTAGCAATACACGAGGGCAGCAGTGACACCAGCAAGAACAGTGGCAGGTCTCAACCTGGGGAAAGAGACCGCCATTGTGTCTTTGGCCTATATCGGCGCCTTTTTTGCCACCTTTGAGGTGCTGATGCCGCTGCAAAACATCCTGGTTCCCGCTTTTGACAATCGTGCCAGCCTGTTGTTCCTCCCCCATGGGGTGCGGGTGCTGGCCGCCTGGCTGCTGGGGCCGCGCTCTGTGGTGGCATTGCTGCCCGGAGTCGTCTTGGGCTTTGTCTATGCAGCCGGCTGGGGGGCCTTTGAGCCCAGCCGCCTGAGCGCCATGGCTGTTGCCGTCACCGTGCCTGCCACCTGTTTCTTTCTGCTGCGCCTGCTGGGGCAGGATCTCAGACCGGCGCCGGACCGCAGGCCCTGCTGGCCCTGTATCATGGGGATTGGGCTGGTGATTTCCATGATCAGCTCGGTGTTGACCAACTACGCCTTTGGCAGCGCCCCACGGGATTACATTGCCTATCTGATCGGCGATATGTTGGGCCTGTTCTTCCTGATGCTGATACTGATGTTGATCTTTCGCGGCCTGCGCCACTCCAGCGCCTCCGGCAACTGACACCCTCCAGCCGAGGGCCTAGCCGAGGACCGGTTCAAGTCATCCAATCAACGGGCCTGCTCAACAGACCCATCAACAGGTCCCATCAGCTGGCCTGGCGCTGATCTTCTGCGCTGAGATCCCAGCTGTCCTGGCCCGACGTTTGGCCCGATGTCTGGCCTGACGTCTGGCCTAGCTCCTGCGGTGCCACGCCGCCGCCGGTGCGAAAACCGCCAAGCGCAGAATCCATCGCCTGCGCCTCCTGCGACAGGCCAACGCTGGAGGAAGTCACCTCCTCGAACAGGGCAGCGTTTTTGGCAGTGGCATCGTCCAGATTGCCCATCGAGGCATTGATCTCTTTCAGATTGCCGGACTGTTCCGATGAGGCCCGGGAAATATCCTGCATCAAGGTCGCTGCACTGGTCACAGAGGTGGAAATCTCCCCGATCACCTCGCCGGTGCGCGTCACCAGATCGGCGCCCAGCTCGACGTTTTCGCCGCTTTCGGCCACCAGGATGGAAATTTCTGTGGCCGCTTCCTTGGAGCGATGCGCCAGGGTGCGCACCTCCGAGGCCACCACCGCAAACCCCTTGCCAACATCCCCGGCCCGCGCCGCCTCGACCCCCGCATTCAGCGCCAGAAGGTTGGTCTGTTTGGCAATGTTTTCAATCATCCCAATGATCTTGGCAATCTTGTCCGAGCTGGTTTTGATATTGTCCATGGCGGCAACGGTCTGTTGCACCACATCCAGGCTTTCATCTGCATTCTGCCGCGCCACCTCCACCGAGGCCGAGGCCTCTCCGGATGCGGTTGCCGTCTGGGAGATTGAGACCGAAAGCTGGTTCACCGCTGCCGCCGTGCTGGCCAGCGTCTGCGCAGTGCGTTCCGATCGCTCCGACAGATCGCGCGAGGCGGCGGAGATTTCCGAGGTGCCCCCGGCAATGGATTTGCCGCTCCTGCTGAGACTGCTGACAGAGACTTCCAGGCCTTCGAGGGCGGCGTTGAAATCATCGCGCAGCTTGGCGTAGCCCGGGCTCATGTCATCATGGATGCGAATGGTCAGATCGCCGCGCGACAGCTGCGCCAGGCCTTCGCCAATGGCGGTCACCGCTGCGGTCTGATCGGCGCGGCGCTTGTCACGCTCTGCCTTTGCGGATTTTTCGTTCTCGGCCTTTTCCACCAGCCCGTCCCGGAACACCGACAGGGCGCAGGCAATCTGGTAGATTTCGGCACTGGCGCGCTCAAACCCGCGCACCGGGCTCAGATCGCCCTCGGCCAGTTGTTCGGTGGTCTTGCTGATCCTGGCCAGCGGCCGGGTGATCAACACCCGGGTCAGCACCAGCGCCAGCACCAGCACCCCGGCAAATCCCAGCATCAACATCTGCATGCGCTGTTGCGCCCGCCCCATGCGGGTGGTGATGCCACTGGCCATCTCGGCAATCTCAACCTGGCTAACAGCGCCCAGCTCGGCCGCATGATTGGCGATGCTCAACACCACCTCGGCGGTATGATCCGAAGCCGCAGCCGCGGCTTCATTGGCTTTGAGCGAGCCCACCTTAAAGGCGGCCAGCCCCTGGGTGGGGTCGGCCAGGGCAATCATCCCCTCCAGCTCGGCGGCAAGACTGCCATCGTTGAAGTCCATAAACGTGTTCAGCACCTCAGAAGCCTGTTGTATCGGCGCAATCGTGGCTTCTGCAGTGGCAATATCAGAGGCGGCAACAACGTCCAGAGCCGCCAGCTGGAAGCTGCTGATCGCGCCGGTTACCCGCAAGAGTTCCTGCAAAACCCCCACCTGATTGTCCAATAGGTCCTGGATCGCCTGCTTGTTGTTATCGCTGGCCTGGGTGGCCGCAATCGACAGGGTAAAGACCATCTTATCCAGCGCCCGCGACAACGGCGCCGAGCTGCTCTGGCGCGCCTTCATCACAATTTTGCGGCTTTCTTTCTGTTCCTTGCGGCTGGCATTCAGGGTGGTCCTGAAGACCTCAACCCCTTCGCGCACCCGTTTGGCGCCAAAGGCATCCAGACCAATCTCTTCCAGCCGATCCAGAACCGGCTCCAGATGGGTAAGCGCCTCGGTGGCCATGGCCTCCAGGGTTTTGCGGGTTTTGACATCACGCACATGGCCCAGAGCCAGCGCCGCCCCTGACAACAGGTTGATGTCGCCGCGCGCCTCCAGCAGGGTCTGCAAGCCGCCAAACTGTTTCTCCACCAGATCGCTCAGCACCCCATCCACCTGGGTGATGGTTGCGTTGCCCCCCGCCATCAGATTTTGATAGGCCGCGTCGGCCACCACCAGAAGTTCACTTTGCAGCGCCTCGCTATAGCCCTGCAATTCAGCGGTCTGGGTTTCAATCCGCTCCTGATTTTGAAAGGCGCTTCGACGGGCATCCACCAGGCTTTTTAGAGTTTCAGCCGCCTCCGCTGCCTCAACCTTGAAGCCTTCCTGTTCATCCCCCGGCAGGGCCGCAATGCTGGCGCTCAGCGCTTCCGCCGCCTGCAGCACCGCCTGTTCGGCAACCGCCAGCTCAGCCTCATTTGTCGACAGCAAGACCCGGGTCATGGCATTTTTGCTTTTGCTGGCGGATTCGCCCAGCTTCCGGCTCATCTCAAGATGCGGCAGCTTGTCCCCCGACAGCTGCTGCATCTGGCTGCCAACCTCGCCAAAAACCATAGAGACCAGAACGCCTCCAACCGCCGTAGCCGCCCCCAGCGCCAGCAGGATCAGGGTGATCTTGGCACCAATACTGGAGAAGGGCAGTCTTCTACGTTTGGTTGTCGCTGGTTTCTTTTCCGCACCTGTGACTGTCATGCTGTACCCGCGCCTTCACCTAATTTTCAGCAGCCCCAAAGCTCAGTGGAGCCGATACATCCCGATCAAACATCATAGAGGCCGGATCCAGCATCTGTGGACACGGCGCGCCTGAAAAACCTGATCGGTTCCCAAAAGAGGTCATAAGAGGGTAAAAGAAGCATGATCAGCAGATAAAAATAACGCAGAAAACTTTAGCGGACTTGCGGCGCGCGCCTTCACCGATTGTAAACGCCCTTCAGAGATGTCACCGCGGGCGCGCCAGTGGCAAGGCTTAGCGACCCGGAGACCTCAAATGTCGCAGGGTTGATAAGCCTTGCGGATTGATGTCGGATCGCCGATGCGCCTTCGGTTTGGGAGCGCTTCAAAAGCCTGAAAATCTGCCGACGCGTCAGGTCCAGCAAGATAGGGGGAATTTCGCAACCCAGTTTAGAATGTGCCGTGGCTACATAGAGCAACCCAATAATGTTGATTATGTTATTTAATCCGGTTGATAGAGCGCTGAATCCTTGAACGTAACCATTAAGATTTTTTGTCTCCTGGGCTCACAAGTGTCTCCGGGTCTATATAGTCAAAGTCGTCTTTCTTCAGCGTAGCTGCATCAACCGGGGAATCCAAAGCGGTGATCTGCCAGCGCCTGCTATGGTGTTTTCCAAACAGAAAACCGTCTTTCAAATACCGCTGGATTTGTGCAGCAACTCTGCCGCTTTACGCGCTGAAACGACCTCGCCAAGGGACATACTTATTCGGCTTACTCCTTTCCCTTCTCGGAGCGGAGAGGATCTGGGGTTCACGCAGCACTGGCCCGGTGCCACGATTTGGCGCAGCTGAAACAACTTAAATTTTGAATATTTAGGTGATATAATTCTCTTGGGGTCGATGAAGGAGCTGTTCCTCACCTTTAAGGCCCCCAGGGGGATAACATGATTCCAAGCACTCACATGCTTTTTGGAGTTTTGACTTTAGGGCTGATGCTGACTGCCTCAGCTCAGGCTGCAGGTCGCAAACCTGATGGCTGTCAGATTCTGCAGGACCGCGGCGCGGTGGTCTGCATGGCCAAAGTTTCTTGCAGGGACTCTGCCACCGCCATGGCGCAGGTGCGGCCACTCTTTGCCCAATGTGCGGTCGGAGACCCCCTGCCGCGGCGCCAGGCCAAAGACGCCCTCAGCCAATTTGAAAGCGATCTCTATTTCCAGTGCTGCATCGGCAATGCCCTGGTCCCAACACTACCAGGATCACAGGCTGGGCCCCTTCATCAATAAGACAAAGGATTATTCTCATGGCTTTTAACGACTATAGATCTCTCTTGGTCAGCGGTACCGAAGGCTGGCACGATGGCAGCGGTACCATTACCTATTCCTTCCTGGGCACGGATCTGCCCAATTATTACCGGGAAGTGGATACCGATGGCGATGGCACCAATGATGCCTGGAATGCTGGCAGTGCGAATATCCCCTTTGGCAATGATTTCTCCATGACCGTTGAACAGCGCGCCATGACTTCGCAGGCCATCGAGGCCTGGAACGAGGTGGCCAATGTCAATCTGCAACCCGGCACCATTGCCCGTGGCGGCACCGATGGAGGCACTGGTGACCCGGTCACCGGCAATGGCACCCTGGTCGAGGCCGGCGGCACCGCCCAGCCGGTCAATGATGATGGCTACAGCCTGGTTGATATGTCTGCCGTCTTTGAAGAGGGGCTGAATTTCTTTGGCGCTGAGTATGACGCCAGCCAGATCTTTGTGAACACCAATGGCAATATCACCTTTGGCTCGGGGCTGAGCCAATACACGCCCTCCGGCATTTCGGCAGGCACGATCCCGCTAATCGCCGCCTTCTGGGCCGATGTGGACACCCGTGCCGGTGAGCCGATCTATGTCGATGTTGATGCCGAGGCCGATGTGGTCACCATCACCTGGGAAAACGTCGGTTTTTATAGCCACAATGCAGAGCCCAGCAACTCGTTCCAGATGCAGCTGTTTGATCGCGGCGGCGGCGATTTTGACATCGTCTTCCGCTATGAGGACATCAACTGGTCCAATGGCGATGCCTCCAACAGCGGCGACACCCTGGACGGAACCGGGCTGGGTGGTGTGCCGGCCCGCGCTGGTTTTTCTGCCGGCAATGGCGCCGATTTCTTTGAGCTGCCCCAGTCCGGTATCGAAAGCGAAATCACCAATCTGGAAAACATCACCGGCAATACCGGCGTCGAAGGGCTCTGGGTCTTTGAAGTTCGCGAGGGCGCCGTAGTGGGCGATATCGCTTTTGGCAGTACCGAATTCGACAGCGCCCACCTCTATGGCTTTGTCTCCGATTTTCCCAACCCCAATCATCTGGGTGACCGCCCGTCGCGGGCCGGTGACATGTGGATCAACCGCAGCAACGACAGCCAATTTGTGCCGGGTGTCGGCGACAGTGGCGGCCCGATCTTTGGCCATACCAGCTGGAACACCTATCTGCACGAGATGGGCCATGCCCTGGGGCTGCGCCACCCCAATGAAAGCCCCGGTGATCCGGATACCAACAGCCAGTATACGGTAATGTCCTATGTGCCCCACCCGGCAGAGGACGGCGAAGCCCTGATTGATCAGGCCTTCTCCCTGACGCCGATGCTCTGGGACATCCAGGCCCTGCAAGAGCTTTATGGCGCCAATACCACCACCCGGGCCACAGATACGGTCTATTTTGGCGATGGCAATCCAGCCCCCGATGCCATCGATGGCCCCGAGCTGGAATACCAATATGCCACCAATGAGGCCAATGATCTTGGGATGCAGGTGCTTGGCGAAGACGGTGTCTACCGTGATGTGATCCTGACCATCTGGGATGCCGGCGGTCACGACCTGATTGATGCCTCGGATCTCAGCACCGGCAGTCGGATCGACCTGCGCAACGGGAATTTCTCCTCGATTGGCGAGATTGATAACAATATTGCCATCGCTGCTACGGTGCGTGACGAGTCTGGCCAGGTGATCAACTATGTCGAAGATGCCTGGGGCGGCTCTGGCCGCGATCGGCTGATCGGCAACAACGGCGCCAACCTGCTGGACGGCAATGGTGGCCGCGACCGGCTCTATGGCAATGGCGGGCGCGACAGGCTGGAAGGCGATGGTGGCAATGACAGGCTTTTTGGTGGCAATGGCAATGACCGGCTGCTGGGCGGCACCCATCATGATCGCCTGAATGGCGGTAATGGCAATGACCGGCTTTTTGGCAATAATGGCCGCGACCAGCTGAACGGTGGCAATGGCAATGACCGGCTCTATGGCGGCCGTGGCGATGACACCTTCGTCTTCTCCGGAGGCAATGACCGGGCCTTTGGCTTTGGCGAGGGGGATCTGCTGGACCTGCGCAGTGCAAGTGGCATCACTGATTTTGCCGATCTGGTCGCCAATCACGCCAGCCTGGGCAGCCGTGGCCTGGTGATCACCGATGACGCGGGCAACAGCATGCGCCTCACGGATCTCACCATTGATGATATTGCTGCGGATGATTTCCTGTTCTGATAACTTCAACACCAAGAGATCTCGGCGCCTCTAAGCTCTGGACCCATTAATCTTACATGCTCAGCGGCTATTTCACGAGATTTCAGGGGCTTGGGGTGCGCAGCCAATAGTGGTTCTATTTGCAAGCGATCCGAGACATTGAAATGAAGTGATATCGCCGCCCTTCGGGTTTGACAGGTTTTCCCGCTGGACGCGTCACATCTAATTGAAATAGAACCACTATTTCTGCGAATATGCTCCTAACCAGCGAAAAAACCTGTCAAACTGCACACGTAAGACTAATGGGTCCAAAGCTTAGGGGTTGAGACTAACGCCAAAACAACAATCCCGGTCGCTAAAACCGGGAGTGTTGTTTTGCATTCTAAATAAAAATCCGCTTAACTTAGGGCCACCAACACTGAGCCTCTCTGATTCACAAAACAGACAGATGTACAAAGTTCGACTATTTAGGGACAGACATTATGACCACCTATACCCTGACTGGCATTGCCGTCCTGCGCGGCCAAACCGGAAATTATCCAGTTCAAGGCATTCTACAAGACATCAATTTCTCTGTTGCAGTGCCCGACAGCACAACCACCCTCCGCTACACCAATACAGTGGATCCAAATCCAGATGCGGATACCCCGATTTCTGATATTCAGATCACCGGCGGGCAGGCCCGGATTGATGGTGATCCTCTTGATTCACAAAGCGAATCTATTTTTCAGGTGACCTGGAACGACGGCGGCATCCAGCGCACCACTGTGGTGCTGCAGCTGTTCTTTGAAGATGCCGATGTGCCCGGATATTCCAACGTGGATGCCGATGCCCTGTTTATTCTGGGCGGCGATCCGATCCCGAACCTCCAGACCGCCGCGCAATGGAACGCTTTTGAAGCCAGCATTGTCGCCGTTGGCCCCGCCACCGGTGCCGCCGGACCAAACCAGGATATTCCGCTCAGCAGTGTCTTTGCCGATGTGGCCCAGAATGACCGTTTCATCGGCACCGACGGCGACGACTTTCTCGAAGGTGGGCGTGGCAATGACACGCTGATTGGTGGCGATGGCAATGACACCCTGTTGGGCGGCAATGGCAATGACCGCCTGGTGACCGGTGACAATACCTGGGATGACTATGTGCAGGCCGGGACCGGCAATGACCGTGTCATCATGTCAGGAATCGATCATGGGTTTGTCAGCCTTGGGCATAGTGATCTGAACCGTCGCATCGTGGTCGAGATTGATGGCAATGCCAATACCGGCACCATCGGCAAATCCGGGCGTGGTACCACCACCCTGGTGGATGTGCAAAACCCGATGATGGCGGATGGCCTGGGGATCTATGGCACCTCCCGCGACGATATCTTCCGCTTCACCGTCACCGATGGCGGCTGGGCACAGCTGCGCGGTCAGGGCGGCAATGACAGGTTTGTCATTGGTGAAAGCCAGGGTTATCTGCGCCTGGATTACCGTAATGCCGAAGATGGCGTGGTGGCACATCTGGGCCGCGGCCGCGTCAATGACGATGGCCAGGGCGGCAGTGACCGCATCACCGGCGACGGCAATGTCAATGAGATCCGCACCGGCATGTTTGATGACAAGGTCACCGGGTCAGGCCGGGATGAGAGCTTCATCCTGATGGCAGGCGATGATACCCTGAATGGCAAGGGCGGCTTTGACCTGCTGCGCTATGACCGGAGCGAGGTCGATGCGGTGAATGTCAATCTGGGCAGCGGCGAGGCCACCGGCACCTGGAGTGGCGAAAGCTTTACCCATCATATCAGCAACATCGAACATGTGCGCGGCTCCCGCGAGGGCAATGACATCCTGACTGGCAACCGCCAGGACAACCGCCTGGAAGGGCGCGGCGGCAATGACACCCTGAAAGGTCAGGGCGGCAATGACCTGTTGCAGGGCGACGATGGCCGCGACCTTCTGGACGGCGGCTCTGGTCGCGACACCCTGGATGGCGGCAACGGCAATGACACCCTGAAAGGTCAGGGCAGCAATGACCTGTTGCAGGGCAACGAGGGCAACGACCGTCTGGTCGGCGGCGGTGGTCGCGACACCCTGGATGGCGGCAACGGCAATGATGTGCTGCTGGGCAACCGCGGCGCTGATGTCTTTGTCTTCTCCTCAGGCGATGACCGGGTTGTCGGCTTTGGCGGCACCGATGAGATCGATCTGCGCAATGCCTTTGGAATCAATGACTTCAACGATCTGATCAACAACCATGCCACGCAGAGCGGCAACAACGCAGTGATCAGCGATGACGCCGGCAATACCCTCACCCTGGTGAACCGGGATATGGACAACCTCAACGCGGATGATTTCCTGTTCTAGGGGCATCCTCAGACAGAAATCTTTCATGACGCGTCTTTGAACCCGGCCTTCTCCAGGAAGGCCGGGTTTTATATGGGCTGCCGCCAGGTACATAAATCAGCCCCGGAATCAGCCCTGGTATTTTGTCGTCAAAACAGGAAATCATCCGCCGTGATCTCGCCAGGGCGCAGCCCCTCCAGGGTGATCTCGCCGGCTCCGGTCTCAATCACAGTGGATGTGCCACTGCGACGGATCTGTAGATCGTCATAGTCAAACCCGCGCCCCGACACGCCACTCAGGTCGATCAGATCTTCTCCGAGCGTGAAATCCAGGACCCGGTCCTGACCATGATTCCGTCCAAAGACAAAGACATCGGCACCGCCCCCGCCACTCAGATCATCGCGCCCCCTGCCCGCCAGCAAGAGATCCTCGCCCGCCCCCCATAAAGCCGATCCCGACCGCTGTCGCCGATCAGTCGATCGTTGCCCTCCCCGCCCCAGATCCGGTCCTTACCAACGCCACCAAACACTGTGTCAGCACCGGTGCCTCCGGTCATCCGGTCCGCCCCCTTTTGCCCCTTCAACAAATCCGCCCCGGCCTCCCCCTCGAGCCGGTCCCTGCCAGCGCCACCGCGTAGGGTGTCATCGCCAGTGCCCCCCTGCAGATGATCCGCCTTGCCACCGCCCCAGAGCCTATCGGCACCGGCCTCGCCCCAGATGTGATCAGCGCCCTTTTGCCCTTTCAGGCGATCCGCCCCATCGCCGCCCCAAATCTGGTCACCACCGCCCTGCCCCTGAATGCTGTCATCCCCGCCCAAACCCTGGATCCGGTCCGTTCCCGCCTGGCCCTGCAAGCGATCATCGCCCCCGCCGCCATAGGTGATGCCATCCTCGATCCAGTCGCCCTGGGTCAGACGGTCCGGCGTCGCAAAGCGCCCATCGGGCCAGAGATCCGTCAGGCTCAGCCCCCCGCCGCCGGCCCGCAGGATCACGATCTGGCTGTCGCCAAAGGTCAGGCGCATCCCCCCGGAGAGGCTTTCGACCTGCAACTGCGCCGGGCTGTACAGGCCAGAGAACAGCGACAGGTCCAGCTGATCGGTGCCGGGACGGAAATCTGTCACCGTCACCACCCCCGCTGTCGGGCCCACCACAAAGCAATCAGCCCCGGCACCGCCGCTCAGCCGGCTGCCAGCGCCACTGGCCACCAGAATATCATCGCCAGCGCCACCATTCAGGGTCACCGCCCCCGTTGCCGCCCCCGGCTGGCCCGTTTCCCCCTGCAACAGATCATCCCCGGCGCTGCCCCAGAGCGTGCCCTGATCAAGACTGCGCACCACCCCAAGGGTCGAAAAATCGAGACTAAACCGGGAAATACCGCCCGCGGTGTCGGAGGTGACATAGATCTCCAACTGGTCGCCCAGCACGGCCGTTTCCAGCGCGGTGACATTTTCCAGCCCCAACCCCTGGGCATGGGCCAGGCTGGTCACATGCAACAGCTGCCCCGAAGGCAGCAGCCGCAGCAGGCTGATGCCATCATCCGCCCCAGCCGCCAGCACCAGCACATGGTCGCCGACCTGCACCACCTCCAGCACCGCAGCGCCGCCAAACCGCGTGGCCAGCGTATCATTGAGCTGATCCCTGAGGTCGAGACTGCCATCCGCCGCCACCCGCAACAGGCTGAGCGATCCAGTCCCGGAGGCGGCCAGCAGCAGCCAGCTGGCGCCATAGGCCTGAAAGCTGTGCAGCGCGCTGGGGGCCGACACCGGCAGGCCTTCTGCCATGCCAAAGCTATCCGCCGCCTGCAGCGCCCCGGTCTGGGTGGTGATCCGATAGCTGCGCACCCCATGCCCCATGGCATCCAGCGCAAACAACAGATCACCATCGGCGCTGATCTCCAGCGCGCTGTGTCCGGGCAGGTGATAGGCGGCGGAGGCACCGCTACTGGCCACCGCGCCCAGGCTTTGTCCCGATGCATCCAGCTGCCAGCCCTTGAGCTCGCCTGCGGCATTGATGCCATAGACCAGGCTGTGCCCCCCATTCTGGCCCGCCTCTACCGGCACCGTTACCAGCGCCTCCAGCCCACCAGCAGATCCACTCTCCAGCCCCTGTTGCTGCTGCCGGGCCAGGTTTCCATTGCTGCCGATCTCATATGACAACAAGGCCCCCGAGCTGCTGAGCTGCGACAGCAGGCGCATCTCGCCGCCGATCTCGCCACAGGTGATCCCGCCGGTGCCAAGGCTGGCGTTTTCATGCCAGTAGCGCTGCACCAGCTGCGGTGCCGCAGCGCTGCCATCCAGACGATAAAGGCTCAGCCCGCCATTCATCCCATTGCTGGCATAGAGCCAGCTGCCGCTTGCGGTCTGCACCACCGCAAGATCGCGCAGATCCGCATCAAAGCGATCACTGCCTGTCTGAAAACGCTGCTGAAACTTAAATTCCATGTCCCACACTCCCGGCCTGTCTGGAGAACCCAGGCCAAGCTCCCATGCGGTCGCGGCAGGGATCGGGATCAGAATGGGGCAGAACGGCGGAGATTGTTTACAGATTGAAGACAATCCCTAAGGCCGGGTCCTGCGGGGGAAATTCCGTCACTCTTTGTTCATTTGGGCAACGATCGCGGCCAAATGGGCGCTTTGTTTCCGCCGCTGTCCCCCGGATTTTCCCGGATCTGCCCGGATCTGACAGGTTTGCGAGGGGCTGTTGCCGCCCCGGCGGACGCGCCCTTAGCGCGGCTTTGATCCGCCAAGCCGATGCTGACGCGTAGCTTTGCCGCCTTTCCAGCCCCTCTCCCCCCTCTCCCGCAGCCCCACAGGAGCCCAAACCCCATGTCCGAGACCTCGCCCATCCTCGCCCTGCCCTATCTGCTGGCCGCGCAGGCGCAAAAACATGTGACCCATAATGAGGCCCTGCAGTTGCTGGACGCGCTGGTGCAGCTGCGGGTCAGCGCCTTTGATGCTGAAACCCCGCCGCTCAGCCCCAGCCCAGGCGATGCCTATGCCCTGGGGGCGCTGCCCACCGGGGCCTGGGCCGGACAGGCCGCACAGCTGGCAATCTGGCAGGGCGAAGGCTGGTTGTTCATCGCACCGCAAATCGGCTGGCGCGCCTGGGGGGTTGATGTCGCTGAGCTGCGGATCTGGCAGGGCAGCACCTGGCAGCAATTCAGCGCCGAGACCCAGAACCTGGCCCAGGTGGGGGTCAATACCAGCGCCGATAGCAGCAACCGGCTGGCGGTGGCCGCTGAGGCCAGCCTATTCAGCCATGCAGGCGCCGGCCATCAGATGAAGCTGAATAAATCTGCCCCGGCCGAAACCGCCGCGGCGCTGTTTCAATCCAACTGGTCCGGCCGCGCCGAGATCGGCCTGTTGGGCAATGACGACCTCAGCGTCAAGCTCTCCAGCGATGGCAGCAGCTGGGCCACCGCCCTGGCGCTAACCGCCAGCGGCAATGCCGGCTTTGGCACGGCCAGCCCCTCGGCCCATGTGGAGATTGTCGGCAGCGGCGCGGATTATCTGCTGGCCGGCGATGGCAGTGGCCCGGCCTTTCGGCTGGGGTCAGATGGCAATGGCGCCTGTGACGGCGCCTGGTCGGGGGGCGGCGCTGACTATGCGGAATGGTTTGAATGGGGCGATGGCAACCCGGAAGGCGAAGATCGGCGCGGGCTGGCCGTGGTGCTGCAGGGGGCGTGCATCCGCCCCGCCCAGGCCGGAGAAGAGCCCATCGGCGTGATCAGCGCCGCCCCGGCGCTGATTGGCGATGATGATATGGGCGGCTGGAAAGGACGCTGGCAACGCGATGGCTTTGGCGCCCTGCTGCTGGACGCGGCGGGCCAGCGCCAGGAAGACCCCAGCTATGACCCCACCCGCCCCTATCAGCGCCGCAGCAGCCGCCCGGAGTGGGCGCTGGTGGGGCTGATGGGCAAACTGCGCCTGCGCCGGGGTCAGCCCTGCGCCGCCCGCTGGCAGCGCATGCGGCAGGTGTCGCAGCAGGTCGAGGAATGGCTGCTGCGCTAGATCTCGGCCAGGGCCGCAACGGCCTCGGGGATGGGATAGTGGTGGTTGCCCACAAACAGCCCATTGGCGTCGATGTAATCGGCATTGGTCAGGCTGCCGTGGATCTCATAGTCGAAATACTGCATCACCTGGTTCTTGGCAAAATTGCCCGCCACGATGGGGCGGCACTCAAAGCCCTTGGCCAGGAGCTGTTTCACCAGATCGGCGCGGGCAAGCCCGCAGCCTTCGCGAATGACCAATGAGAAACCAAACCAGCTGGAACAGCCAATTTCCTGCTGGATGGCAAATTTGGCGTGGTTGCCCAGCTGCGCCTGCACCAAGGCGCCATTGGCGCGCCGCCCTTTGATAAGATCCGGCAGTTTCTTCAGCTGTTCGCGCCCCAGCGCGCCGGACATCTCCAGCGGGCGCAGATTGTAGCCCGGCAGCACAAAGCGAAAGCTCTCCTCAAAGGGATCCTCAGATTTCTCGCCGGTGACATGGTTGAACTTTGGCAGGTTGCGGGTCCAGCCATGGGCGCGCAGGGACAGCATCACATGATAAAGCTCTTCGTCGTCGCAGGTCACCATGCCGCCTTCCATGGTGGAGATATGGTGCGAGAAGAACGACGAATAAGACCCCATGACCCCAAAAGTGCCGGCCTGTTTGCCGTCAAAACTGGCGCCCATGGATTCGCAATTGTCCTCGATCATCACGATGCCGCGCGGCGCACAAAGCGCCTGCAGCACCGCAAAATCATTGGGGTTGCCCAGCAGGTTCACCACCATCAAGGCGCGGGTCTTATCGCTGATCGCCGCTTCCAGGGCGTTCAGGTCATAGTTCAGGGTGGCGCGGTCGATATCGACAAATTTCAGCCGCAGGCCGTACTGCTGCAGCGGATAGTAGGTGGTGGACCAACTGACGGCGGGGACGATGATCTCATCGCCGGGCATCAGCCGCAGATCGTCATTTTTGGTATAGCGCAGCGCCGCCAGCATCAGCAGATTGGCCGAGGAGCCGGAATTGACCATCACCGCATGTTTGCTGCCAAAATGCGCGGCAAATTCTTCCTCAAAGGCGCGCACCTCGGGGCCCATGGAATACATGTCGCTGTCGATGACGCGCTGCAGCGCATCCTGTTCCGCCTGATCCCAGGAAGACGTGGCGAGGGGGTAAATGGGGCTCATGCGTATCCGCTTTCCAAATAGTGACGATAGGTCTGTGCAATGCCGTCGCGCAGCGGGGTCGGGGCCTGCCAGCCCCAGTCCTGCTGGCGCGCGGGATCGCAGAGTTTCTGCTTCATCCCCACCGGCTTGCTCAGATCATGGCTGAAATCACCGGTCCAGCCAATCACCTCGGCCACGGTGGCGTAATAGTCATTGATGCTATGATCCTGGCCCAGACCGATGTTCATGCTGCCCGGCAAGCTGTCCATATCGGCGGCGGCGCGCAGCACCGCATCGGCCAGATCCGCGGCAAACATGAACTCGCGCCGGGCCGTGCCATCGCCCCAGATCTCGACGCTGGTCTCGCCCGTTTTCTGCGCCTGATGCACCTTGTGGATGATGGCCGGCAGCAGATGCGACTGTTTGGGGTCAAATGTGTCATGCGCCCCGTAAAGATTACAGGGGATCAGGGTTTTGTACTGGGCGCCCGCATCCTCGCGGCGGATATAGTCGCACAGGCGCAGCGCCATGATCTTGGCCAGGGCATAGCCCTCATTGGTGGGTTCCAGCGGGCCGGTCAGCACCATGTCTTCGCGCAGGGGGTTTTCGGCGGCGCGGGGGTAGATACAGGTCGAGGCCAGGTTGAGAAACCCGCGCACCCCGGCCCGGTAAGCGCCCATGATGATATTGCGCCCCATGGCGGTGTTTTCATCCAGGAAGGCCACCGGATTGGCCATATTGGCCTGGATGCCCCCCACCCGGCCGGCCGCATGCACCACCAGATCGGGCTGGTGTTTGGCAAGATAGGCGTCCACCGCTGCGGCATCGGTCAGATCCAGCTCGGCGCTGCGCGGCGCCAGAATGGTCCAGTCGGCCGCCCGGGCGTGTTCTTGGATATTGCGCCCCACCAGGCCACCACCGCCGGTCAAGAGCATGGTTGCCTTGCGGCCCTGTTCTGCGCTCATGGGATCAATCCTCCCGCGCGACGGGTTCACTGTAGCCGTGATCCTTCAGCACCCTTGCGCGCTGCGCCGCCTTTAGATCATGAGCCGCCATTTCGGCACACATTTCCTGCACGGTGATTTCTGGCACCCAGCCCAGTTTGGCCTTGGCCTTGGCAGGATCGCCCAGCAGGGTTTCCACCTCGGCGGGGCGGAAGTAGCGCGGATCAATGCGCAGCACCACATCGCCAACCCGCAGCGCCGGAGCCTTGTCGCCGGTGATCGCCGCCACGGTGGCGATCTCATCCAGGCCGGTGCCGCTGAACGCCAGGGTGATCCCCAGTTCCGCCGCTGACCATTCGATAAACTGGCGCACCGAATACTGCACACCGGTGGCGATGACAAAATCCTCGGGCGCGTCTTGCTGCAGCATCATCCACTGCATCCGCACATAGTCCTTGGCATGGCCCCAGTCGCGCAGCGCGTCGATATTGCCCATATACAGGCAGGGCTCCAGCCCCTGGGCGATATTGGCCAAGCCGCGGGTGATCTTGCGGGTGACAAATGTCTCGCCGCGCCGGGGGCTCTCGTGGTTGAACAGGATGCCGTTGCAGGCATACATGCCATAGGCCTCGCGGTAGTTCACCGCAATCCAGTAGGCATACATCTTGGCCACCGCATAGGGGCTGCGCGGGTGAAACGGCGTGGTCTCGGTCTGCGGCGTCTCCTGCACCAGACCATAGAGTTCCGAGGTGGAGGCCTGATAAAACCGGGTCTTGCCTTCCAGCTTCAAAAAGCGGATCGCCTCGAGCAGGCGCAATGTGCCCATGGCATCCACATCGGCGGTATATTCCGGGCTCTCAAACGAGACCGCCACATGGGACTGAGCGCCAAGGTTGTAGACCTCATCGGGCTGCACCTCCGACAGGATCCGCGTCAGGTTCGAACTGTCGGTCAGATCGCCGTAATGCAGCTTGAAGCGGGCATTGTCGGTATGGGGATCTTCATAGATGTGATCCACCCGCTGGGTATTAAACGACGAGGCACGACGTTTGATGCCATGTACCTCATAGCCCTTCTCCAGCAGGAACTCCGCCAGATAGGACCCGTCCTGGCCGGTCACACCGGTAATCAGAGCTTTTTTCATGTATCATCCTTACCAAACAAAATCAGCGTTTCCCGTATGGATCACCTCGATGGGTTAGCACATCAAAATACGCGGCATCCCATGTTAAATCAGGACCGCAGGGGATACCATTCATCAAATGGCTTTTGACAACAGGCCTCCCCTGTTAGGTTATCTTTCTGCGGGCTGTCGAAGAGCTCTCAAAAAACGGAAAAACTGTTGAATTTCAAAACCCTGACACAGGCGCAGCATGACTTCCCAAAAACCGATGCCTAACTCTCTTTCCAGCGCCTCTCCCAGCCGATCCGCCCCCTCCCCCCGGCAAAACCTGCCGCGGCGCGATATTCTGTGGCTTGGGGCGCATAAGACCGGCACCACCTATCTGCAGGAGCTGCTGGCGGACTCGACCCAGGCCCTGGCCGACGCGCAGTATCTTTACATTGGCATGCAGGCCTTTCGCAGCCTCTACACCCGCCCCTTGCTATATCCTTCAGCCACAGCACAGAAAACGCCTGTCGCACCGCTGCCAAGACATGCGGAGGAGACCATGGCACGTTATCTGCTCTTTGACGAAAACATCCTCTCGCTGGTCCAGGATGCCCTCCACCCAAGTGGCCTGTATCCCGAAGGTGCAGAACGCGCCCTTCACGTAGCCACAACGCTGGATCTGGAGGCGCCCGATATCGTGCTCGGCATCCGCGGTTTTGCCCAATATCTGCCCTCGCTTTATTGCGAGGTGCTAAAATCGATGCCCTTTCGACCCTTCAGTAGTTTCAACTCCCTGCCGCTGACTGCCCTCTCCTGGTACGCTGTCATCGACCGCTTGCGGGCAGCTTTTCCACAGTCACGGCTGCGGATCTATCGCGCCGAAGACCTGCGCGGCCAAGAGACCGCCCTCCTGGCCTGGATCGCGGGTCTGCCCCCTCCGCGGATTGGACAAAACAAAGATCCACACAAGACCCCCAACAAAGCGGCGCGGCGCGAAGGGTTTTCCCATGCTGCTGTCACAGCCCTGCATCATCTGCATCAAGAAACGGGAAAGGTCAGCCCAGCGGATCTGGCCCAATGTCTTAAAAGGCATCCCAGAAGCGCCCAAAATACCGCCTATACCCCCTGGACTTCCCGCCAGTCGCACGATCTTGATCTGGTCTATCAACTGGATCTCGACGCCATCGCCAAATTGGACCGCGTCGAGATCTGGACCCCAGCCTCAGGCTAGGCCCCGCTGCGGAGGTTGCGCTGCAATGACACCTCAGCGGCGCTCTGGCCTTGCTTCAGGATGTGAAACTCTTGTCCTCGCCCTGCGATGCAAGGGTTTGCAGGGCCTGGAATTCCTGCAACGCGCGCTGTCCTTCGCTCCATCTCACCAGCTGATCCAATTGCCCGCGCCCCTGATCTTGCGCCAGTTCGATCTGCGCAAGCCGCTCCTCAAAACCCTGAAGCTGGCGCTGCACCCGCTGGTGTTGCCAGATGGCAATAACCTCGGCCAATTGCCCCTGCGCCAAGGCGCGCGCAATCCCCAAGGCCCGCTGGGCCACCACATCATGACGTAGAGCTTGCCAATCTGCTTCGGCAATGGATTTCAGAGTGTCTTCCGCCCGCATCGCATAGGTCCACTGGCTCTCAGCGCTGAGCCGCTCCATATGCCAGGCCATGTTCTCCAGCAGCCAGCGCAGTGCATCCGGGCGATATTGCGGATCCGGCAACTGCGCCACAATCCGTTCATAGTGGTCAAAGAACACCGCCAGCTCTGCCCCGGTAGCCGCCATCGTTTGCCCCGGACGCCCAATCCGGTGGCTGCACAGGGGAACATCCAGAAAGGCGATCTCCGCCGCTTTCAAACAGGTCTGCCAGTGAAACGGGTTATCTTCGTAAAAGAAATCCCCCTCGGGGAAACGGATCTTTTGCTGCTCCAGAAACCCCCGCCGATAGATCTTGCGCCAGGGCACCCCAACCATCTGCAGTGCGAGATGGCGGCGCTCCTGCAGCGTCATGCGCGCCCTCGCGCCAGACCACAAAGTATGGTCTGGAGGTTTCAAAAAACGGTCCTGGACCGCATCATAGACCCTATAATTGGCAATCAATATATCACAGGGCTGCCTTTCAAAGCGCCGCCGGGCAGCGCCAAACCCTGCCGCATCGACCCAGTCATCCCCATCGACAAAAAACACCGCCTCGCCTGTGGCCTCATTGAGGCCCACATTGCCGGCAATCCCAACCCCCCCCTGCGTATTGGCCCCCAGAAAGACCGGGCATAGGCTGACCCCCCGTCCCTCTAGTTGGCGCAGGCAGGCGGTGATTTCTTCGCAGCTCCGATCATCCGAGCCGTCATCGACTACGATCAGCTCATCCCCTGGTTCAAGACAGGGGGCCAGGCTGTCCAGGCAGGGGGCAATATAGTCCTCAATGTTCCAGGAGGTGACGATGAAGGAAAATCTCACGACCACCCCCGCCGGATATGCCCATTGATCCGATGCGCCAGATCTGGGGCGCGGTCAGCAATGAGCGTCATGGTTGCCAGGTCATGGTTGGCCAACAGGAACGCCGCGATCCGGTGCTGAAACTCGGCATGGTAGTGCTCTTCAAGCGTCAGTTGGACCCAATCAAACAGGCGCAGATAAAATGTGGTCATTGGCAGCACAAAGCGCGGGGCCTGCGCCGTCTCTCGCAGGACCTGATGCAGAGCTGAAAGGGCCTGAAACACCTCCAACCGCTCTCGGTCCCTACGGTTGGTCAACCGCCCCCCCTCCGGCGCGACAAAATGCTCGCAACACAGTGCTGCTGAGGCATAGATGTGCTTGGCCTTGAGGAAGCTGGTCCAATGCAGTTCGAGATCATTGTGCACCATGATCTCGGTGCAGCGGATATTGTGCTCCTGCAGAAAGCCGCTGCGATAGATCTTGTTCCAGGGGTAGGCGGCAATCATTGCCATCTGCTCCACCTGATCCGCGCTGATCTGTTGCGGCGTCACAGCCTGCAGCCCGGCTGACTGCCAAAGCTGCTGATCCGAATCCATCGGGCCAAGCGTTCCACGGCTGCGCTGGCGGCTGTCGATATGGCGAAACAGGCAGAAATCAAAGGCCTTGCCTTCAAGATCGCGCAGCAGGTCAACCACAGCATCGCACAGGAGGTCATCAGAATCAAAAAACAACACATGATCCGTATCCAACGCCGCTATGCCCATGTTTCGGGCATGACCAGCACCACGGTGATCTGAGCTGCGCAGATAGCAGATCCCTGCCGCAGCCTCATCAAACCCCAGGTCGGTCGGGCGACAGGGCGGATCACTCGCATCATCGCAGACCAGGATCCGTTCCGCGATCTGCAGCTGCAACAGCTGCTTCAGCAGTCGCGTCAACCCTGTGGGGTCATTACGAACCGGGATAACAACCGAAAGGGTCATACTCCAAAAAGCGAAAGATCAGTCAACGTCACCTGCCGCAGATCCGGTGGGAAGAAGAGCACCAACTCACGCCAGGGGGCCTGCGCTGGGATATCGTCCCGCTCTGCTAGTTTGATCAGATCCGCATGGGTGCTAGCGGCCCCGTAGGAAATCACCCGTTTGCCAAAAAAGGCATCCTGGAAACCCTCATCCTGGCCACTGCGCAGACAGGCCCGAAAGGTGATGGTCTCATTGGCGCGGGTCTTGCACATAAACCCCATCACATCACGCTGCGACAGATCACATTCCCCAAGCTCGATATTGAGCGACAACCAGCGTCCTGGATGCCCGGTTGTCATCTCAAGATTCAACAGCTCACCAGGGGTGCTGGTAAGAGAGGCCTTGGTATCGCTTTCGGGATCCATGGACAGAAACACACCCGGCGCAAACCGCTCTCCAACTGTGGGCTGGCAGTCTAAGTCCAACGCGCGCAAAACCGCAAGGGCGTGGTTTGCCTGAGCCTCGGCTCCGAAATCGACATTATGTTCCATCAGATCCCCTCCAAAAGGCCCACCGCCCAATCGTTTCAAATCTTTGTCTGCGCAGATGTTTAGCCATGTTACCCCTGAGAACTCAAGGCCAAGTTGCCCCCCCCTGTCTTCAACACTGCCTGTTGCAATCAATCAACGCAGGCGCTGCATTCGATCCCGGATCAGAGCCTTCAGGACCTGCATGACCTGTGTGGCACGCTGGTCCACGCGATGGTGCAACAGCACAAGACGCCGGAACGCGGCCGCTTTCTCCAGCCGTGCCGTCTCATTTGCCAGATAGTAACGCACCGCCTCTTCGACCTCATCTGCCGTGCCGCAAGTGACCACCTGCCCCATAAAGATCTCTTCGCCCTTGAAATGATCCGAAATCACCAGCGCCCCGGCCATACCTGCATCCATGATCCGATTTGACACAAAACCGCGGGCTGCCATATCGGGCCAATGATCATTTAGCACAATGCGCGAGGCCCGATAATAAGCCGCCAGCCTGTCGTTGGGCACATGGGTGCCGTGCAGATACTGTGGCGGGATCAGCCCATCCCATTCGGCACCATAGACCGCCACCGGCAGGTCGCGCGCGACACAGGCCTGCGGCATCCAACGCGTCGTCTTGCGCGAATTCCCCACAAAAAGCAGGTCATGACGCGGCGCATCCTGCAGATCCACCTGCGGGTGAAACAGATCCGGGTCAGCGCATTGCAACATCGCCGAGGCCTGCATCCCGAGGGCCGCAATCACTTGCTCAGCCTCGGGATAGGCACTGACAAAGACATGATCAAAGCCGCGCATCTCTTCCAGTGAAACCCGTGAAGGATGGCTGATATGCCACATCAGATTGACATGTCTGGGATCCGGCACATAGGGGGTCACCCCACGAAACACCAGCGTCGCATCATCCTCCGGGTGGTGGTTATACCAGTCCGGCAAAATATCGACACGTGTGCGACAGCCCAGTCTTTCCAGGGCCCGCGCCAGGCTATTGGCAAGGTGTAAATCCCCCCAGCGATGTTTGAATTCGGGCCGGGGAGCCGGAACTTTCAACGCGATCTGCATCGCCTCCTGCCCCCAGTAAAGACGCTCATTGCGGTGCCTGAGCTGCACCACGCGCGCCGCTGGTGGCGGGGGGGGCAGAACGGGAGCAGTCACGCTGGCAACAGGTGCCGGATCTTTGCCCGCCAGGTTGCTGGCTGGCAGGTCTTTGATGCGTGCACAGGCCACATAGTCAAGATGCAGCGGAGCCTTCTGCGCCGTCGCTTGCAACATGAAATCCCAGCCCGCCCCAGCCCTGAGATCAGCTGCAAAGCGCAAGCCACCATCACTCAAGCTGCGCCGGTGCACAAAGGTCGCTAGGTCAATGAAGTCACCTGCCAGCAGGTCTTCCCGGGCGTATGCCCCTCCCTTGAGCGCCCCATTCGCCTGCACCAGATCACTATAAAGACATGTCGCCTCAGGATGCTCTGCCACGGCCTTGACCACTTCGCTCAGATATCCCGGCGCCCAAAGCACATCCTGCTCCAAATAGGCGATGATCTCTCCCTGGGCGCAGTCCAGTGCTGCATTGCGTGCCGTCGCCGCATTGCCCTCACTCAAGGCCAGTAACCGCAACTGTCCGACAGCGATTTCGGTCGCAAACCGCGCCGTGACCTGCGCCAAGGTCGCATCCACTCCGGACACATCGACCAATACAACCTCCAGCGGGGCATGGCTTTGCATCAAAGCTGACGCGAGTGTCTCAACCAGAGCATTGGCAGACTGCGCCTGCTCCGCAGCGCTGACTACGGGTCCCGTTACAGGACAAATCACCGAGACCGAAGGGAACGGCCCTCCCGCCTCAGCTGCCGCCTGTGCGGCGGGGCGGTAACTGCGTGGCTGTTGCTCTGCCTGCTCAAACGGGACATCTACCGACAGCATGTCAAAACGCAGCCCCGCCAGCTGTGGCAATTGCCCCAACAGGCGCTCAATGGCATGGGACAGGGTCCCGCAAATCTGCCCGGCCTCCGCCGGAAAGTCGCGAAATGTCAGCTCCAGGTCCAGCAGCGGTTTCAACAGCTGGCTGCGACAGAAAAAGAAAGACCCTGCCGGAAAATCCGGACAGACCGCAGGCAGATCCGGCCCCCCCATGCGCGCCAGAAGATGGGCGCAAAGATCGCGAACCTTGCCATAATTTGGCGCGCGGCGCAGCAAGGGCCAATATCCCGGGGCCAGCATACCCAGCTCACAGTCGGTCGCAAAAAGATCCAGAATCTGCGCTGCCACCGCTTGTGAGCCCAAAAGCGTATGCCCCAGAAAATCAAACCAGCCTTCGTGATAACTCCCGTGTGGCGACTTTTTACTATGCAGATGCAGGAACAGATCCGACTGACGAATTTCATCCCGAAAGGTCACCAACCAAGGTGCCACATCCCGGCCCCGGTTCTCGACCTGGCGCAAAACCACCCGGCGGGCCCGCGGCAGTCCGCGTGATAAGCGATGCTGCAGACCCACGACATCTGCCCCGTCGCAGACCGAAACCAGCAAGTCAAAGTCACAAGGCAGGCGTTGCAACAGCAGAATGCAGCGCTCAATCATATCCGGGTAGAACAAATGCAGATGCACCGCCAGACGCTGTGGCCAGCCCTTTTTCTGAACAACCTCTTGCGCAGAATTCAGCTGCAGACTGTGGCGAATGGGACCATATTCTGCCCGTCCAAAGCGGCGCCCCTCAGCAACATGCCTTGTCCGATCCAGAAAGAAAGGCATCGCCCGGCGGCCCTCCGGCAGCCCAACCTCCAGATAATGCAGAAAGGGGTTGATCCCCATGGCTGCAACCTCGGGATTGGCCGCCAGATAGCCCAATGTGTCGAACCAGCGATTTGGCGACAGGCCCAGACGCCAACCATGGATCAGAAAATGTGTCGCCGCATCCTGATCCTGCGCCAGCATCTCTGCTGGTAAAACCTCTTCTCCGGGTCGGGCCTGTGCGGCACAGGCCGCCACTGTGGCCCGGTAGAAAGGCGCATCAAAATGCTGACGCGCCAGCGCCTCCAGCTCTGGTGTGATTTGCGCTCCGGCGGCGCCCAAGGTGCTTCCCCCCTGCAGGGTCATGCGGCCTCCCCGCCGCAGATCGGCAGTCCAGGTTTGAACAGCCCAGGTTCAGCCAACCTGTTCTTGCACCCAGGCCCAGGTCCCGGCGATCCCTTCATCAATGGAAACCGTTTTTTGCCAGCCCAGCTCGGTCTGCGCCCGGGTCACATCAAGCACCACGCGTGGTACGTCGAAATTACGCCCGGGCTTGTAGATCGGCTGCACATCGCCCCCCACAGTCTTGCAGATCTTTTCGACCACCTCGGCAACCGAAGCCCCTTCGCCACTGCCAGCATTGAAACTGCCGCTACCACCCGCGACCAGCGCCCGGTGGCACAGTTCCGCCAGATCGCCCACATGGATGAAATCGCGCACCACGCTGCCATCGCCCCAGACCTCGATCTGCTCCTTGCGAGCCAGCCGCCACAGATGGGTGCCGATCAGCCCCTGGATGCCGGTATGGCCCTGGCGTGGCCCATAGGGATTGGAGGCCCGCAGCGCCACATATTGCAGCCCGTGCAGCTTGTGTTCCATGAACAGGTAGTTCTCGATCGCCACCTTGACGATCCCGTAAGAGCTGATCGGGTTCAGCGGGTGATCCTCGCGCACGGGATCGGTTTGTGGCACGCCGTAAACGGTCCCCCCCGAAGACAGATAGACCATCTTGCGCACCTCGGTCGAGCGCATGACCTCCAGCAAGCGGACCATGGCAACCAGATTGCCGGTGATATCCGCTGCCGGATCCAGATTGGAGGTGGCAGGCACCGTGGTACTGGCCAGATGCACCACCGCATCAACCCCGGCCAGCGCCTCATAGATCTGCGCCGTATCGGCCAGATCGCACATCACATATTCAACACTGGGCAGAGGCGCTCGGAACATCTCGGGGCGACGATCCAACACTCGAACCTCATCCCCCTTGGCCAGCAGCGTATCCACCACATGCGAGCCGATAAAGCCGCAGCCGCCAATGACGAGAGTTTTCAAATATCCATTCCTTTTCCAGCCGACCTGCGTGCTCAATATGCCTGCAGGGAAATCGAGCATCCAAGATGTCGCTTCCCATTTACCTTCGCAACTCAGCGAAGTCTATTGATTGTGTCCCCAGGGCTTGCCCACAGGAGAGGCAAAGAGGCAGATTGCAAAACAATCTGCCAGACTTGCGATGTCCCGCCATTGGTGTAACAAGCACTCAAATTGGTACGTGATCTCAAAATTAGAGAGGCGCATGAACCCGCCAGAGGGCTAAGCGCAAAAGGGAGCCTGCGAAGCTTGATGAAGAAAATTATTTTGCATTGCGGCATGCCCAAGACCGGTTCATCAGCCCTGCAGGTTCAGCTGGCCCAAAGCCGTGAAACCCTTCTGAAACATGGCTTCGACTACCTCCCGATGGGAGATTTCAAGCAGGCCCGACAGGGGCGCATCACCTCTGGCAATGGCGCAGGGTTGGCGCGTGCCTATCTCAACCCTGAACACCCCGCCAGCCTGGCATCGCGCCGCGGCGAGCTGACGCAGAAATTCTGTGACATGATTACCGCTGGCGACCAGCACGTCATCCTGTCCAGTGAATTCTTCTCTGCCGCCCCCCGCGCTTTGTTGGGGCAGCTGGCAACGGAGCTGTCCGATTTTGGCGAAGTGCATCTGGTTTTCTTTGTGCGCGAACAACTCAATGCCCTGGCTTCGACCTACATCCAGCAGGTAAAACGGCACCTGCTCTGCCAATACCCGGATGAATTCTTCGCCAAATGGGACGGCTACAAGATCCCGATGATGTATCACAGCTACTTCACGCAGCTGGCGAAACAGGCTCCGGATGCGCAGATCATCGCCAAGCCCTACGAGCTGTCACAAAGCCATTCCGCCGGTCTGATGGGGCTGTTTCTCGACATGATCGGCGCCAAGGTGCCCGCCGCGGCCATGCCCACCGACAGCCGCATCAATCTCAGCCCCAACCCACAAGAGATCCGGCTGATGATCGAGGTCAACAAGCACCGCCCCCGGATGCAGTTCTCCGATATGCTGGTGGAGAGCAGCCATGCCGCGGGCCGCGCAAACATCCATGCCCAGCACGCCATTCTGCCCCCGGAATTTGCCGATGAAGTCAGCACTTTCTTTCGCACCGAAAACGAGGCCTTTTTTCGCGACTTTGCGCAATCGGAAAACATCTACCTCAATGCCTGGACAGACGATGATTTCATCGACCTGCGAAAGGTGACATTTGACGCTACCAGCGTCATTGACATCCTGTCGGGCCTGCTGGTCAATCTGGATCAGCGACTGGCGAAACTCGAAAACACCGCCTAGACACCATGGATCAAGACGCAATGACTGCCACGCCCATCAAAGAACTCACCATCGTTCTGGCCTCCCAGAGGTCGGGATCGACCGTTCTGTGTCAGGATGTCACCGCCGTTGGCGGCCTTGGTGTTCCGAACGAGTATTTCCTCAAACTCATCGGCAAGAACAAACCGCAGAACCCCGGCGAACAGCCCGTTCTGGAGGCCATCCTCCAGGGGCAGGACCCCGCGCGCCCCGAAGCGGCCGCCATCAAGATGATGCTCAACCAGGCGCCGCCCATCGCCACCTATATCGATGGCGCTGCGCCGCTGCCCCCCGCCCAGGCCACCCAGCGCGTGATCGACTGGGCCCGCGACCGTTTCGAACGGGTCGCCATCATCGCCCTGGTGCGTGACAACAGCCTGGATCAGGCCATTTCCAAGGCGGTAGCCAATGCATCTCAGACCTGGCATCAGGACAGCGAGGCTAAAAAGAATGAAAAGGCCGGGAAACCCGCGCAGGATTTCGACCACAGCTCGGACAGCTTTCAGCTGGAGATCCTGAAGGCCCTGCCTCTGTTCATCCGCCAGAAGAAGATCATCCAGAAAATCGTGCGCCAGAATACCGATATCGCGCATCTGCTGCGGTATGACGATATCTCGGCCCAGCCCGACGAGACCGCCCAGGCCATTGCCGCGCATACGCGCGCCCTCGGGTTTTCCCCGCAGGGCCAGCCAAGCAACCGCACCCTGAAGAAACTGGTGGACAGCGACCGTTCGGCTCAGATCAAGGCCAGTTTCCGCGCCTTCGTGGAGCGCCATAGTGGCTAGCTACGGCGACAGAACGCATCGTCTCAACCTTTGATCTCTCTGTTATACCAATTGATGATCGTCTTGTTCAGCTGCGTCCGGTTTCCGTCCACCAATGGAATCTTGTTCAGCTTCTTCAGAAGCTTCATCAGCACCTGATCCTGCTGGCGGTTGCGACGCTCGACCTGGGCCATCTCATCCAGACCCACACCAAGAACCTGCAGAATATTTTCCAGGCAATCGGGTCCGTATTCGATGACGTTCACGTCAAAGAATTCCGACCAGGCCTGCTGCTTCTTCAGCCCCTTGTCCTGCACATTTCCTTGTTCTTCGGGGATAGACCGTGCCTGTCCGGTCTTGACCAGGTGTTCCATCATCGAGCGGCGCCACTCTTTTGCGTCCCGGTAGACGAAAATCGGCACGACGTCATGGCCTGCAAAAAAATCCTTCACAAACCGCACGGCATCCCCGGACAGCGACGAAAAGGCCTCGCTCGACAACAGAACCGCTTCTTCCTCCGTGTCCTGCAGGTATGTTTTCAATTTCCCCCAGATTTCATCGCGGTCAATCTGCGCCTTCGGGGCAAACTCGGGCCATTGCGGCAGCAGCGAAAACGGCAGCTGGTGCTGCGCAATCCCCTTTTCAGGGTGCAGCAAGGCAATGCGGGGGTAATCTATGCCATGTTTCAAAAGCACATCCCTGTTCGCCATCATCATGCTTTGGAATGTCGTCGTGCCCGTTCGCGAATCCCCGATGTGCAGAAATATCTTCATAATCATCCTTCTTTCTTTTGCTCGGAACCTCACCTTAGGGCAGGTTTATTCTTTCCAGATGCGCGCGTCGACCGCATCATAAAGTTCAGCATATCTGTCCACCATGCGCTCCAGGCGGAACTCCGCATCGAACCGCTTCTGCGCATTCTGTGACAGGCGCGCACGTTCTGCCGGGTCCAGCAGGCGGTGCAGCGCCGCAACTAGGGCTGCCATGTCGATACCCTCGCCCTCCAAGGGCACCAGAATACCAGCGGCCTCCTCTCCGGTGCCGACGATACTGGCGATCTCGCCGATGGTGCTGGCCACCAGGGGCAGCCCCTTGGCCATCATCTCGATCAGCACCAGCGGCAGGCTCTCGCCGACGAAATAGCTGGGCAGCAGCCCCACATCGGCAATCGCCAGATAGTCCTGCAGGTTGGAGACCTGCCCCATCAGATGCACATGGTCGGGCGCCATCTCACGGATCTCATCAGCACTTGGCCCCTCTCCGATCAGCATCAGATCCACCGTCTGGCCCTCGGCGTTCAGCAGCTTGGTCAGCTCCACCGCCTCCATCCAGCCCTTGGAGGGGATCGCCCGCGACGCCAGGCACATGACCAGCGCCTCTGGGCGCAGCCCCAGAGCAGCGCGGTCCAGCTGCTGGCCGATCGGCTCTTCGGCCATGCCGTTTGGAATGCGCGACAACCGGGCAGGGCGATCATAGGTGTCATAGACCGCCAGGTTCTTGTCGGCGGTATAGACCCAGGCATCGGCACGGTTGATCATCCGGGTCAGGCGCTCGGGGAAACTGCGGTCGATACCGGGGTGTTTCAGCAGGGTTTCATGGCAGCCATGCATAGAAATCACCCAGGGGATATGCGCCGGCAGGGCCTCACGGGCGTTATCCACCAGGGCATCCGCCCACCAGATGCTCGAGTGAATGACATCAATGTCATAGCGCGTCACAATTTCAGCCAAGTCAAAGCCGGGCTCATTGGCGTGATAGAGCGCCACCTCGGAGTTCAGCTTGGACACCACCGCCGTATGGGTCGGCTGCGAATGGGCATTGACCAGCACCACACGCCCGCCCCGGCGATGCCATTCATTGGCCAGCGAAATCGCAAACATCTGTCCGCCGCCGGGGCTGAGGTCCGGCGCAATCACCGCCAAGGCTGGCAGGGCTTTGGCCGGAGCCGCCAGCTCTGGCAGCGCCGAACGATCGGGTACATTAAAGCGGTTGATATCCTGTTCCAGGAATTGACTGATCTGCGCCTGTGCCGCCTCATTCTGGTGGTAGGTCCCACCAATATAGCCACGCACATCGGCCAGCTCATTGAAATAGCGCAGGGAGCCTTCCAGCTTATGGGTGACCGTGCTGCCATGGCGACGGTGATAATTCAGCGGCGCAGCGCAAAAGCCAACCAGCCCCCCCTTCATTGCCCGGATATAGAAGAACCAGTCGCCACACAGGCGCATGCCCGTCACCATCTCGACAAAGGCCGGATCCGGATCAAAGCGGCGCATCAGCACCGCGCTGGCATTGGGAATGGTATTGGCGATCCCGAGACCTTCGTTGGCCTCTTCATGATCGGTAGAAATGAAATCTCCGTTCCAGCGCCCAGGGTTGATGCGGTCGAGATAGATCGACGGATAGTCACCAATCACCGTACCATCCGCCTGCACCGGCACCGACATACAAGAGGCCAGCCGGAGATTGCGGTCATCAAAAAGCGGCAGCAGGGTGGTCAGCAGAGTGTCTTCACACCAGTCATCCGCCTCGGCCAGCCAGACGATGTCAGCCTCGGCCATCTCCATGCCCCGCAGCCACTGGGCAAAGGGCGAGCCGGAGTTGTCCTCGTTCAGCACCACCCGGGTTCCGGCCCGGGTCTTGCCAAAGCTCTCCAGCAGCGCAGGGGAGCCGTCGGTTGAGGCATCATCCAGCAGGATCAGTTCGAAATCCTGGAACTGCTGGGCCGTGATGCTCTCCAGCCGCTGCGGCAGATAGTCTTCGTAATTGTAGTTGGGCAGCACCACGCTGACCTCCGGAGCCAATCCGGCAACCTGGCGCAGGTAATGCAACAGGATCGGCCCCACCGCATTGATGGTATGCGTATTGGCGACCTGATCACGCCCCAGCTGCCCATCCCGGGCCCGCGCGGCCGCGTCGCGGCCATAGCGCAGTATCGCCTCCCCCATGGCCTCAATATCCATAAAGGGGACAGCCACTCCACTGCCGTGCTGGACAAAATCAGCAATCCCGCCAGCATCCTGGAAACAGACCAGCGGCGCCCCGGCCTGGGCCGCATAAAGCGCCACCAAGGGGAAAGGATCCTCCTGTGAACTGAGCAAGAAGATATCGGCCCCGGCCAGCTTTGCCGCCACCTCCGGCTCATAGCCGGTAAAGCGGACCCGGTCGGCGATACCAGCCTCTTGAACCTGCTGGATGCAGGCTTCTTCGTCGGGACCTCCGCCCAGCCAGATGAACTCCGCATCCAGCCCAGCGGCCAGAACCTGCTGCGCCGTCTCGATGAACTTATCCGGAGACTTGCGCCAGTGTAAGACGCCACAGCCCATGACCAGGATACGGTCCTCCGGCACATCAAAGACAGCCCGCGCCGCCGCACGACGGGCAGAGCCATCCTCGGCCGGCAAGGCCTCAATGAAACTATAAGCCGACGTCAACCGCGCCGCATCAAACCCAAAATCGCCTTTCAGCGCGGCAAAAACACCCGGTCCGCCACTAATCACATGATTGGCGCGATCACGCACCAGGCCCACTTCCTCCGGGTAGCGCTCCAGAATCTGCGGCAATTCGTGAATGAAAGCCACGCTAGGGGTCTCTGCCTGCCAGTATTTGTAGAAGCTACCGCTGGCGATGGAATTGACAAAAATGGCCTGAACATCGTCTCCAGCCCAGTCTGCCAGTGCCGCAGCCCGATCTTCTTCGGCATGGTCCGACAGCACAAAGACCGGCCCAATATTCTCAAACTCATAGCGAAAATGGCCACCGTTGACCGCAACAATTGCCACTTCAAACCGGGTCGAGGCCTGTAGCCAATCGGCAAACAACCGCAGCACAGTCTGCGCGCCGCCCAGTTGGGTGTCATGTGTGACCAGCAAAATCCGACCGCGCCGCCCCTCGGCCCGTAACCCATCAACAGTCTCCTGCTCTAGGGCAGCATCCGGCACCACATTTACCCCGCCTAGCTCCAGATAAAGCGGCGCCCGATCCTGGCCCTCATCCTTGGCGACATATCCCGCATGAGGCAACAGCCCCTCACGCCAACCCGCCTGCAGATAATGGCTCAGCGGCTCGATGCCAGCCTCAGCAACATCCCGGTATGTGTCCAGATACCAGGCAGTATCAAACAGCGGGTGCAGGCTGCGCCCCTCACGCCAGCCTGTCTGCAAGTAATGCCACCAAGGATCCACATCTGCGGCCAGCAGATCCGGGTTCTGCTGCAAGTACCACACTGGATTAAAGAGCCAATGCGGGCTCCGTAACTCGCGCCACCCCTTGGTGAGATAATGCCGGACCGGTTCCTCTCTCTGATCCGAGAGCTCGGAACAATGCTGCAGATACCAGTCCACATCAAACAATGGATGCGGATTACGCCCCTCGCGCCAGCCAAACAGGCTGTAATGCTTAAGCGCTCCCCCCGCAAACTCGGCAACGTCAGGGTTTTCTGAGAGATACCAATCAGGAGACAGCAGCGCGTCGATAGAAGGCATGAGGTTCATTTCTCTGTTCGTTACCAATCTCCGACCAAAACCTTGGTCGTGCAATGTGTCTTTATCAATTCCAGTGGCCTCAACAACCACCCCTACCTGCGCAGCATGGTCACGAGACGGCGTAACGGTCCGGTAATCTTCCAAGATGTACTGTTCGCATAGGCCTCCGCCATCTGCTCCAACTCCCCAATCCGGTGATGCAGATGGCCAATCACTTCAGCCTGCTCCTCACGCTCAGAGACACTCCGATCGCGATCCGCAATGAGGTGTTGACGTTCCTCATTACGATGCTGTTCAAGGGCCCTGGCCTCGGCCAATGCCGCCGTCAGTTTTTGTAGTTGCGCGTCCAATTCAGCACTGCGGGCATCGGCATGGCGACGTTGGGAGGTCAAGACATCCTTGAGCTTTACATCAAACTCTTCCTGCAGTTTTAGCCGCATCAGCCGGACACTCTTGCGGCTTTGATCCCGTTCGGCTTTGATTCCCTTCTGTTCGGCCCGCTGCGCCTCCAGTTGAGCCTGCAGAACCTTGACCTGAGCAGCATTTTCGGTGTTGGCACGTCCCATATCCTCGGCTTCCTGGCTACGCTGCTCTAGGGTGCTGCGTATCTGCCAGCGCTCTTGCTCGACGTTCTCCAGTGTCTCCTGAAGCTCTTGCAATTGCTGCGCGCGCTCGTGCAGAGAGCAATTACTCTCTTCCAGGCGCGCCGACAGCTGGGCGGTTTCCTGTTGTTTTTTCTCAGCCACCTGTCGCAGAGCGGCCGCTTCTTCCTGCTGCGCTCCCAAATCGATGCGCAGGGTCGTGACCTGCTCTACAGTCTGGTCCAACTGCGCGCTCAGAGCAGCCAGCTCAGCCCCGCGGCTCTCTGCTGCGGTTTTTTGCGCCTGCAGTTCGGCGTCCCCCTGCGTGATCCTGGCCTGCATCGCATTGATTAAATCACCAAACATCGGCGCGCTGACTTCAAATTCCTCACGGATCTGATCCAACAGCGCATAATCCGCCTCAAGCTCCCCGTGATCCGCCCAACGCTCCAGGGTCTCAAACGCGCTCCGCACCCATTTGGAAATCAGCGGGCTGTCAGCCAGTGCTTCGGTGCTGGTAACCCTATGACGTAGATCGTTGCTCAAAAAGCCGTCGATCTCGGCCCCGACACTGCTGGAAAAGCGCGGAAAATGAAGCTGTACACGGCTCTGAATTTTACTCACCACCCCGGCCCAACCGGCCAGCACGCGATCATAACTGGTAAAGCATCGTACAGTTCCACGTGACTCCGCTTCGGCATCCAACACATGGCGCAACCACAACAAGAGCCCAGCGGCCAATGGCCAGCCTTCACGCTCCTGCAGAGACCCTGCAACTTCCAACGGGTTGCGATGCGTCAACACATAAACAGGCTGGATCCCCTGCTGTTGGAACAGGCGCTTCCAAAATGGCATCAAACGACAGATGCGTGGATCTTTAAGTACAAACAGCCGCGACTTGTCATATTCCTCGGACAGAACCTCGGCTCCCCGATCCAGAAACTCGTCCAGCTTGGGGGATTTAATCCAGTCTGGATTAAAGGCCTGCCAATCATCCCAGCGTGATCCCCCGGACGCCAGGATCGCATCATTCATGTTGTACACCTTCAGGGATTCATAAAACCCCTTTGGATTGAATGCATTGGCCGGCATGATCGCAGCAGGCAAATCACACCCAAGCCGAGCCAGAACACCGGCCAGCGCTGAGGTGCCAGATCGGTGCATGCCAAGAACAACGATGGCATGCTGAGGTTTAGCTGCTTTTTTTTTCTTAGACATTTCAGTTCTTTGCCTTCGCTGATTTCGTCTGTCTGAGCATTTCACCCAAGGCCTTCTTGGCAGATTTCCTAAAGGGGGGCCGTAAAAAAGGCCGGGGCGGCCTGGCCTGTCTCTGCATGCTGCAAAAAGCCACGCGCGGTATCCAGCGCCTCGCGGATGGTGACATCCATGTCGAGATAGCGATAGGTGCCCAAGCGCCCCACAAAGGTGACACCGGCGCTGTCCTCGGCCAGTTTTACATAGTCCGCCAGCAGCGCTTTTTCCTTCACCTGGCGAATTGGGTAATAGGGGATGTCCTCGGGTTCAGCCGCGCGCGAAAATTCGCGATAGCAAACCGATCCGTCATGGCTTTCCCAGGGGGCAAAATGCTTGTGCTCGGTGATGCGGGTATAGGGCACCTCTTCCTCACCGTAATTCATCACCGCACAGCCCTGATAGTCTCCCTCATAGGTGAAGCGTTCAAAATCCAGGGTGCGATACCCCAGACGGCCCAAGTCAAAATTGAAATAGCCATCCAGTGGCCCGGAATAAAAGACATGGTCATAATCAGCAGCCATGGCACGGTCAAAAACAGTCTCTAACTTGACCGTTATACTAGGGTGGTCGAGAATTTTCTCGATCATCGCGGTATAGCCCTCTTCCGGCATGCCCTGAAACTTGTGGAAGAAGTAATTGTCGTCATAGTTGAACCGCACCGGCAGGCGCTTCAGGATCGAGGCCGGCAATTCAGAAGGATGCACCCCCCATTGTTTGATGGTGTAGCCCTTGAAAAAAGCCTCGTAGAGGTCGCGCCCAACAAAGCGCATAGCCTGGTCTTCAAAGGTCTGCGGGTCCTCGATCGAAGTATCGGCCTGTTCATTGACGATATAGTCATGGGCTTCATCGGGGCGCAGGGTCTTGCCAAAGAACTGGTTGATGGTGTGCAGGTTCACCGGCAGGGAAAAGACGCCGCGCTGGCCCTTGGGGTCCAGGCTGGTGGTCTTTACCCGGTTCTTATAGGGCATAAAGCGGGCAAATTGGTTCACATAGTCCCAGACTTCGGCGTCATCGGTATGAAAGATATGCGGGCCATAGATATGCACCATGACGCCGGTTTGATCGTCTCGGGTGGTGTGGCAATTGCCACCGATGTGGTCACGGGCATCGACGATGGTGATGTCATATCCCGCCTCAGCCAGATGTCGCCCAATTACTGCGCCCGACAATCCGGCGCCCACCATCAACAGTTTTCCTGCACTCATCTTCACATATCCTTATTCGACCCTGACACAGCCCAAAACCTGTGCAAAACGGGCATAGTATCTTTATCCAACCGTCACAGCTGGCGCAGCCGCCTTAACTGTCTTAATCGAGCCCTCTGCGATAGCCCAGGGTCTCAGCAAAGGGGAAGGTCAGCTCTTCAGCCATGGCATGCAGCGCGGCATGTTCTTCGCGCTTCCAGCTCTCGGCAGGTTTGACCACAATGGTCTCCTTGCGCTCTTTCAGAACCGTGGCATTGGCCGGCGGGAACAGATGCGAGCGCTCCCAGGAGATATCGGCCGTATTGCTGCCGGTGAACAGCGACAGATCCTGCTCCAATCCGGCCCAGGTCTGGATCTTGCCGATCCACCCCTGTGGATCCACGGTCAGATCTTCGTAGCGCAGCGCCAAAAACCGCTCTGGAGCCAGATCGCGCAGGACCGCCAACCGGCGCTGCCGCCCGGCCCAATTGCGGGTGCGGCCACGCAGCACCTTGGGACGTTTCAAAACCTTGGCCCAGCTCACCGCCACCGCCCGGGGGTCACGCATCAGATTGAGGATATGCAGCTCGACCTCGGGCAGCAGGCTCAGCGCCAGGCAAAGATCCACCGATTTGGAACTGTCGATCAGCATCCGCCCACCGGCCTCTTCAGAGGCTGCCCGGTAGAGATCGCCAAACAGGGTGAGAAACTCGGCGTGGTCCTGCTGCAGGGTCTGACGCACCCCGGCATCTCCCCAATTGCTATCTGCTCCCGCCGCCTGACCAAAGGCGGCCATGCCTGCGCGCAGCTTTTGCAAGGCATCCGTCCCATGGCGGGTTGCAAGGGTCGCAACCACCGGCGCCCAATAGGCGCAATCTGGCACCGAACTGCCACAGCTACAGGGCGCCTTGTCCTTATGGGCCTCGGGCAGATCGCGGATCTGGCCAATATTTTGCACCTGATCATGCTGCGCCAGCATTAATGACAAAAACGTCGATCCCGAGCGCCCAGCTCCGGCAATATAAAGCACCTTGATCGCCATCTGGCATCCCATCTTTTTTTTGAACGGTTTCAACCCATCTTGCGATGACTGAAACATAGACAGCAATCATATCTGCAAGATCTGGCGGGTGCGCCCATTTTCACATTGTGTCCTTGTTTCATGTCTGCTTTTTGGGGACAATCCCAATGATTTCTAGCTGGCGGACCCTTTTTTTGATGGATGACTTTGAACAACAGTTCCAAACACAACAAGCTTGGCATGCCACTCAGGATTTTTTGACCTCCGTCACAGCCCATGCAACCCGTCCTGCGATCACCATAGCAGACACAACGCTAAGCTATGCGGCCCTGCACACTCGGGTACAGACCCTGGCCGCAGCCATCGCCGAGCAAGAGACCGCCGCGACCACCCCGGTCACCGCAATCTATGCCAGTCGCGACATCGACACCTATGCCGCCGTGCTGGCCGCCCTGTCTCGGGGCCATGCCTATGTGCCGCTGAACCCAAAATTCCCGCCCGAACGTAACCGCTATATTCTGGAGCGCTCCGGGGCCACGCATCTGCTGCATTGCGCCGAGAGTGGCCCCGCAGTGGCAGAGATCCTGGCGGTCCCCAGTACAACGGGCGATGCTCCGCTGCCACGACAGATCAATACCACGCAACTGCAGGAGTCGCGCCAGCCCCCTGCCCGCCTCCATGACAACCCCTATGCCTATATCCTGTTCACCTCGGGCAGCACCGGCCAGCCCAAAGGCGTTGCCCTGCGGCACAGCAATCTGAGCGCCTATCTGGATGCCACCTTTGCCGTTGCCGATTACCGCGCTGACGACCGGCTGTCGCAGAACTTTGACCTCACCTTTGATCTGAGCGTGCATGACATGTTTGTCTGCTGGCGCGCCGGGGCCCACCTGATCGTGCCCACCGCCCATGATCTCGAGGCCCCCGCAGACTATCTGCACCGCCATGACATCACCTGCTGGTTCTCGGTCCCCAGCCTGGCGCAGAAGATGCGCCTGCAGGGGGCGCTGGCCCCGGGCAGCCTGTCACATCTGCGCCTCTCGCTGTTTTGTGGCGAAGCCCTGCCGGTGGATCTGGCGCAGGACTGGGCCCGGGCCACCACCCAGCGGGTGGAAAACTGGTATGGCCCGACCGAGGCCACCATCGCCTGCACCCGCTATGTGTTGCCCAGCAACCCCGACGCGATCACCGGGCGGTTTGACCTGGTCCCCATCGGCAGCGCCCTGCCAGGCATGTCCACCCTGGTTTTGCAAGAAGATGGCACCCCCGCAGGTCCCGGCGACAGCGGTGAATTGCTGATGTGCGGGCCCCAGGTTGCCGATGGGTACCTGGAAGATGCTGAGAAAACCGCCGCCGCCTTTGTGATCCCCCAGGGCCAAGAGCTGCGCCATTACCGCACCGGGGATCGCGTCGAGGTCACCCAGGATGGGGTATTGAACTTCATCGACCGTATCGACAATCAGATCAAGATCCGCGGCTACCGGGTCGAATTGGGAGAAATCGAAGCCACCCTGCGCGAGGCCGCTACCGGCTGCAATGCGGTGGTGGTGCCGCTGCCACTGAAATCTGCAAACCCCACCTCGCTGGTGGCTGCCGTTGAAGGCTATGATGGTCCTGGCCGCCGAATTCGCGAGGCCATTGCCGGCACGCTGCCCGATTATATGTCTCCCAATCGGGTGCTGGTGATGCAGCAATTCCCCAAAAACGCCAGCGGCAAGGTCGACCGCGGCGAAATTGGGAAACGCGTTGTCAAACGGCTGGAGAAGCAAAACACGGCGGCCGGCCCCAAAAAGCTGACCCGCTATGACCGGCTGATCCAATTTGCCCAAGAGGTCAATCCGGCCCTGGCGCGCAGCGAATTGGAACAGGCAGAAAACCTGATGGATGCGGGCCTGGATTCCATGGGCTTTGTGGATTTCACCGTGCGGCTGGAAAAGCAGTTCAATCTCGAGCTGACCCAGGAGAGTGCTGCGGAACTGTCGCGCATGTCACTGTGGCAGATGGTGGATTTCCTGCGCCGCGCCCTGGCGCCACAGGGCAAGGATCGGTTCCAGCCCCCCGCCGCCAACAGTCTCAAGACCCCTGAGCTGAAACGTAACCTGCACTACCGGGCCATGCGGGCCCTGGACATGCTGGACAAATTCCCCGGGTTTGTCTCTGAAACCCAGAAACCGCTGCTGCTCTGCATCGGCTCCTCCGGCTTTATGCGCGGCATCTGCACTGAAACAATCGAGACCGAAGCCCAGGCCCTGGGCCAGGATCTGCGTGCTGCCAATCTGGGCATGGCGATGCTCAGCGTTGCCGGGATCGCCGAGGTCTGCGACTATGTGCGCGAGACCCTGCAGGCCCAGGGGCGCCGCCTCTCCCATGCGGTGATCGAGATGGAGATCATGCAGCTGTCAATCATGCCGCCGGCCGGGGACATTGAAATCCTGCAGGACTTCAAAGCCGGGGCGTTCAAAGGCATCGAGCGCAAATATTATGATGCCGATACCATCTGGGACAGTGACAGCGGCGGCACCATTGCCCGCTCTGACAAACCCAGCTCGCAGGCGGCGCCACAGGCTAATTGGGAACGCAAGCGCGCGCAGGAAATCTGCCGTGCCTTTGAAGGGCAGCTTAAGATGGATGACAAAGCCGTCGCAGCCTGGATCAAGGGGGTCCAATCCCTGCAACAGGTCAGTGACCGGGTCACCGCCGTGATCCATCCCATCCAGCACCCAGAGGGCACAGCAGGGCTGAAACAAGCCCGCCAAGGCAGCAACCATTTCAGCGGGCTGATTGATCAGGCGCGACAGGAGACCGGCATCGAGATCATGCTGGATACCGATTTCACCCTGCGCTCCGAAGACTTCAAAAACATCAGCCATGTCAATGATCACAACGGGCGGCAGAGTTTCTCGGCCCAGATCGCGCGTCATTTTCTGAGGTGACCCCCCCGGCCCCACCCGATCAAGGGCAAATGGGGGCCTGAGACCATCCTCTTCAGCGTCTTATTAGCCCTCTTCCTCTGTGCGGCTGCCCTTGCGGGCGGCCTGCAACATATCGAGGAAATTCTCCGGATGCTGCGCGGCAATCTTGTTCAGCACCCCGCAGAGCATTTGAAAGCTCATCAGCGTTTCGGCTGAGAAATAATCCGCCGCCTCTAGGGATTGTTCCGGGCCCGTCAACCTCTGCTCGGCAGAATGCAGCGCATCCGCCATCGGGGTGCCTGCAAAAAACGCGGCATCCAGCGCGGCAGCATCTGCCTCATAGCGCTGGATGACATCGCCCAACAGATCTTTTGGAAGATGCAGCTTGGCACAGTCCCCACCAAGGCCTGTATCGCGAAACTCCTGTACCACAACCCGGCTGAGCGAGGCGCGAATTTTCCGGGAGACCTGGGCCGGTTTTGCATCTGGGCGGATCGTGGCATGCAGCACCCGCAGCAACGCGATCTGACCTACCGTCATTGAGGTGTTTTCGATCGCAACCTCCTGCAATTTCACCCCTTCAGATCCGGTTAGAAAATGGAAGAAATCAGCCACGACATCCTGTTTGTAAAGCTGGCTGCGCACAAAGGGGCGCAGCTCAAAACGATCGCCAAAAATCTGCCGCCACTTTTCGAATCTGGGCGTATAGTCCAGTTTCTCATTGCTCGACACCTGCTCAAAGAACCCCGGCAGGCCGTCTTTGAGCATCCCGAATTTCATCTGTTCGGAAAAGGCTGACAGCAATTTTTCGGCATGGGGCCGGACATAGGAAATCAACCGGATACGGCCTTCATACTCAGGCCAGTATTTTTTGATGGCCAGCTGCAAAGCCTCTGGGTCGACAGATTGGAAATGTTCTGCCGAGACCACAGCAAAGTCGGCATCACTGCCATCAAAGCCGCTTTTGATCTTACCAAACCGTTTGGCAGATTTACTCATCTGCCCCTCTCTGAACAGCACATGCGCCAAATGGTTTTGGTTGAGCGTTGCCCCACTTCCCGGATAATGCAGTGTCTGTCCCGGCAGCTGATAAGCCCCGGATTGCAATACGGCCTGCAAAGTGGTGGACCCTGTTTTGGTATCCCCAAGATGTAAAATAATTTCTTTCACCATGTCACTCTCCACTTCCGGCAGATTTTGCCGTGCTCTGCCACTACAACTGGGCCAGAAACTCTGTCACACCCTGATCATCGCACCACTTCGGTGTGGCGCAGATCTGTGCCAGGGCCTTCTGATAGGCGTCCAGCTCTGCCAGCGGCGCGCAGTCCGGCACCTGTTCCAGATCAGCAAAGAACTCCGAGCGCCCCATGACCTCGCCAAGATAGCGGTCGATGGGGCGGAATTTCTCCAGCATGCGGGCTCGGTTTTTGGCGCCAAACAGCTCAATGTCATGGCTGCTGGGCAGCTGTAGCTCTGCGGTCTTTTCGCGCAGGCAGCGGCGCAATACCCCAGCCTTGGCTGCAGGAAGCTGCTGGTTACCCTGCCGAGCGATTTCATAGACCGCCCGATGAAAGGAATCGTTTTCGCGGCGTTCGGGGGCCAGCCCTTCGGGCAGATCCAGCCCGGTCTGGGTGACGAAATCCACCACCGACCCCCCAGCCGCGCGCACCTGGGCATAGTCGCGCAGGATAACATTGGCCTCTGGCAGAGCCTTGATCCAACCTTCCACCATCAGGCGATAGTTGAAGTGAATTCCCTTGAGATAGCTGTCCAGGCCGGTCTCGCGCAACGGCTCCAGCTTATGGCCAAATTTCAACCGTTGCCCCTGCCAGGAGGCGATATATTCGTCAATCCGGCGCAGCGTGGCCACCAGTGTGAAATCTGCATTCGGGAACTGCGTCGCCAAGTTCTGGATGAGTTTTGGCGAAACGGCGTTGAAATTGGCAAAGACCTCTGCCGCCAGGATCACCGTATGAGGCTGAGAGAACCGGATTTGCTGCTTCATCGCGTTAAACATCTGCGGCAGCGCCGGCAGACGTCTGTGATAGGCAGGAACCGTGCCGCCCTGCTCTGCTGCCAACATCCGGAAGGCCAGCGCATTATGCGGCTCGCGCACATTGATTGGCAGAGACTCGGGCGAAGGGTCATGGCCATTGGCCCGGGCAGTAAAATGTGCCAGCCCTTCAAAATCCACATAGGGGTAGAGAATGCCAGCCCCCGACAGGGCCACCGCATTGCGGGACAGATAGTCCTGCAACGAGGTAGAGCCGACCTTGTGATGGCCGATGAATAAAATGACCCGCAAAGGCGTATCTTTGGCCAGGGTCACAGGTGCTGCCTGCTGCGGTGTCACGGTCTTTGGTAATGGCGCCGCCTCTGTGGTCTGCAATGGCATGGAGGTCGCGGGTTTGCGCAGCGCTTTCTTGAACAGTTTCACTCGGCAGCTTTCTTGTCGGTCGTGGTTGGGAAATTCAGCTTCTGCTCCCAGTAGTCCCGGCTGGTAAAATACCCATAGCCGTCACGGTAGGCACTGGCCAGGTCCTCATAGCTTTTCCGTAAGGCCCAGACGTTTTTCAACAGGCGCCAGCCCTGTGTCCAGGCCGCTGATTTGGAATGACGCACAGTGTAATATTTATCCTGGGTGGCATTCAGGATCGTGATCTCGGCAGCCCCCCAGACCAGACCAATATGACCCCGGTTTGGCGCTTCCAGAGTGATCTTGCGCCCCAGCCGGGAAAAGCCCGGAATCAACAAACCATTGAGCGTCAGCTTCATCAACAACCGCTGCCAGGCAGAGGGCGGGTCATGGCGCACCGGCGGCAGCTGCACCTGCGGTGTCAATACTTGCCAGGTCTCGGCCTGGGTCAAGGCTTTGAGATCACCGCGCCGGGTCGCCATATCAGCATTGCGATCAAAGAACTCAGGCCCCTGCATCACATCCTCAACGGCCAGATTGATCGCCGCCAGGGTGTCATAATGCATCCTGGGCAGATTGCGCAGAAAGAACATCAGGGCGATCTTGATCACCCCGCCCGCGCCGATCTCCAGTGCAGGCAAGCTGAGGTGATGGGCCAGATGGCTGCGCAGATCCAGGTACCAGGTCTGCGGGCTTTCCTTTTCCGTAAAGCTCTCTTGGAAAGAGACCACCCCATTGAGGGTGACGATGTTAAAATCATTGGCCAGCGAGAAAGAGACGTCATCCCCGCGTACAAAGAAGGGAAAGGCCAGGTGCTCAACCGCTTCTATAGGGAAGGCAAAATACCACCAGCCGCCATAGAAATCATCGGCGACAGGTCGTGCAGCCTGGTTTTCCATGTTGATTACTTGAAAAATATCACGCAGGTCCGTCCCCATATGCAACGGCAGGCAGCGGCGGTTGAAACGGGCGCCATTTTCCCAGATGGCCCAGCGATGCTGCTCGCTGATCATCGCGCCGGCAATGGCGGTCTTGGGCTCACTGGCATAGGCTAGGAACATCCAGGTGCGTTCCAGGCTTTCCATATGGATCGAGGCATCATCATCCATAAAAAGACAATGTGACGCCCCCCGCGCCTGGGCCTCCAGCATGCCACGGGTAAAGCCCCCGGCCCCACCAAGATTTTCATTGGGCACCAGGCTGACCCCTTCGGGCAGCTCCAGATCCACCGTTTGCCCGTTGTCGGTGACGATCATCTGCACCTGGTCCTTCATCCAGGATTGCTCCCGGAAAGCGGCAAAGCGCTGGACCGTGCGGGCAACTTCCGCTTCGCGGCGGAAGGTGGTCACCGCCAGGGCCAGCTGCGGCTGCCGCTTTGGCGCGTCCTGGGTCTCCCAGCTGGCCCCCTTCAAGCTGCCTTCACCAAGGCTGCGCAGCTCGAAATACAGCAGGCCGGTATCCGCCGAGGCCGCCAGAAGATGCGCCAGGTCCTGGCGCAGCGGGGTCCCCGCCTCCAGCTGAACAATGTCGCAAAATACCCGGTCCCAGGATTGATTGCGCGGTGCCATATAGATCGAAAGCTGAAATTCACCCTGCCCCTGCAGCGCCAGAAACAGGCTCTGCAGGTTGCACTCGTGCTGCCATTTTTCCAGATTGAACATATTGAACCAGGTGGAGAAATGCGCCTCTCCTCCGGGGCCAAACCGGATCAGTTTCTGGCTGTCAGAGAGGGCCACGGCTCCGGCGTTGCGGACATAAAGATCCTGCTCGGTACAGATGCCAAATTCGGGCCACATGAGGGATTGAAGCCTGGTGAAACCATCGACACGTGCTGCGCCCAAATGCTCAGTTCGTCCCTGATCCAACATCCCCGAAACTCCCCTGGCTCTACCGGTTCAAAATTACTCCGGCTTCCATAGTCTGCCAGGCCGTAAAAATACATGCTTTGTTTCGCAACCCGCCAAAATCTGAGGAAAAAAGGTATCACATCCCCAGGTTCTCAGCTCAGTGTTGCCTCATGCAGGGCAATGGCCTCTTCCAGATCTTCAAAGTATTGCATCTTGCCCATTTCCAACACGATCCCGGCATCACAAAACTTCCGAATCTGATTCATCGAATGGTTCACCATGATGGCACTGGAATCCTCCATGCGCGCGGCAAAGATTTCCCGGCTCTTACGCTTGAAGGTCCGGTCACCCACCGCTGTCACCTCATCCACCAGATAGGTATCAAACTTGATCCCCATCGAAGCGCCAAATGTCAGACGCGAACGCATGCCACTGGAATAGCTGCGCATCGGCATATGGAAGAATTTCCCCAGTTCAGCAAAATCCTCGACAAAGGCCACCAGTTCATCGGTATCCACCCCATAGATCCGGGCAATGAAGCGAACATTCTCAGCACCACTCAGATCGCCGTGAAAGGAGGCCCCCAACCCGACTGGCCAGGACATGCTGCCATCGCTCACCACCCGCCCGTAATCTGGTCGCATGGTGCCGGCAATGATCTTCAGCAGGGTCGATTTACCGGCGCCATTGCGCCCCAACAACGCCAGTGACCGCCCCGTGGGCAGGGTGAGATTCAGATTGTCGATGACAATCTTCTGCTCCCCCTTGAGCCAGAAGCTCTTGGTCAGGTTCTCAAACCGGATCATCCCCGTTCTCCCCTTGCGGCCCCCCCGCAGGGTAACCCCTCACGGCTCTCTACCATCAGCTGCGGTCTCGGATAGAATAGTAGATCAAGGTGGCAATGGACCAGATCAGAAGCAGGAAAAGCCCGGTCAGCCCCGCCAGGAGAGGGCGCCGGGGATATTCAGATTCCTGGGCCAGGGTGGGTTTGATATAGGTCGCCAGATAGCGGCTTTGCCGGGTTGCATTATCCCGTGCCACCGACAGGGCAGTCAGGGCGGCCCGATAGGCTTCCTCAGCATATTCGCGATCCACGGTCAGGCTCTCGAATTCCGAAATCAAGGAGGGGTAGTCTTCACCCACAGCACCGGTGTCAGTGTTGTCAGAGGTAAAGGTTTGCCGCTCACTGTCGATACGGGCACGGATGACCTCGATCCGTTGCAACGATTTGCGAGTACGTGGATCCCCCTCGCTGACGGTCCCTTCCAGCAGGTCATGCTCGATCAGGGCCTCGGCCAGCTGCTGTTGCAGATTATTCATCACCCCCATGCGGCCCTGAATATCCGCCTCTGGGTCGACAATCCGGGTGCGGGTGCGAAACTTGGTCAGCTCCTCGCGGGCGGATTTCAACTGCGCCACGGCCTCGTCAAGATCGGTGCGGGCATAGCCCATGGCATCCTCGCGGGCCCGCTCATTCAAGGCATTGATCTGGATCTGGCTGACATCGACAATGGCCTGGGTAATGACCTGCGAAACCTCGGCATCAAAGCCCACGGCCTGTACCTCGATAAGACCAGAGCCACTGTCATAAGAGATGCCAACAATACGCTGCCAATACCAGATCAGTTCTTCCAGAGTGGCATCCGGCCAGATCGAAAAGGCCCAATCCCGGGGCCAGTGACGGCTATACTCGCTGCGTAGATCAATGCGCGCATCCACCGCCTCGACCATTTCCTGGCTTTGGATAAAGGCATATAGGATATCACTGTCGGAGGCCGTCGTTGAGCCGGCAAAATTGGCCAACCCGCCCAGCAGATCAGTGGCACCGCTGTTTTCCTGACTGCGCACAGTAAAGCCCGCCGTCGAAACATATTGATCCTCTGCGACCGCTGTGAGGTAGAAAATCACTGCACCCAGGGGGGCCAGAACCATCAGCATAAAGCTGAAAATCAGCCCCCAGTGGCGCCGCTTCATGCTGGCCGCACCTGCCAGGGCAAATTGCTCCACAGCAGGGCTCTGTGTTGCTGCGGCCTGCTGCGCCGCAGCCAGTTCCTGCTGTGCGATGATAACTGCCGCCTGTTCCTTGCGCAGCTTCTTGCGCGCCTTGCGCCGGGCCTTCTTGCGCCGACGCCCCGCCCCCAGCTTGCGCTCCTCGCGTTCGGAAATCGTCAGCACGGATTTTTCATCCTTGGTCGCACCTTCCACTGGACTCCCGTTCCCCAAAATTGATCCATCCTGCTCCGGGCTCGCTTGTACCATGCTTCAGCCTGTCTCGCCCTGTTGTGGTTTGTAATTGTCTTTTGTTTCTTTCATACTATCGCTTCTACAAGCTCTAGCCACAATCATACAAGCATGGTCGGACATTATGACGACAGCCCTTCCAACGTCTCGGCCTCGCGCAGGGCGTAATCGGCGTTTTGCCACGCTACGCACCATTTCAGCCTTGATCCTGCGCGAAATGTCGACCCGCTATGGGCGCACCCCCGGCGGGTTTCTCTGGAGCATTCTGGAACCGCTTGCGGCTGTTCTATTTCTCAGCATTGGCTTCTCGCTGGTGCTACGTTCACCGGATCTCGGCACCAGCTTCTTGTTGTTCTACGCCACCGGCTATATGCCCTTTGATACCTATCAGGTCATTTCCACGACAACAGCGCGCGCCCTTGGCTTTTCCAAACCGCTGCTGAAATATCCTTCGGTGACCTGGATTGATGCCATTCTGGCCCGGTTCATTCTCAACAGTCTCACAAGCGTCGTGATCACCATCTTGTTGATTGGTGGCATTTTGATCGCCATAGACAGTCGCACCGCAATTGATATGGCCCCCGCCATCGAAGCCTTCGCACTGGCGATGCTACTTGGTCTTGGGGTTGGTACCATCAACTGTGTCCTCTCAGGGCTGTTCCCACTCTGGGCCATCATCTGGTCGGTCATCACCAGACCGTTGTTTTTGGCCTCTGGCATCTTTTTTCTCTATGATACCATGCCCCCCCTGGCGCAGAAAATTCTGTGGTACAACCCGCTGATCCACATCGTTGGACTAATGCGTACCGGCTTCTATCCCACCTATACCGCCGCTTATATCAATATCACATTTGTGCTGATGGTTTCGCTGATCCTGCTCACCCTTGGCCTGATCCTGATGGGACGGTTCCACCGGGTCATCCTAAACCGCTAGGGCATCTCCTGGGGGCAGAAACGCCTCTCTCTTGCCCCTGAGACAGGCTGCTCACTCTAATGTCCGGCCCTGCTCTGCCAGGGCAACGATCTGTGCATGACTGCGGCTGGTATCCTGGCGTAGCCCTTCCCAGACCGCATGACGCCATAGTCGCAGATAGGCCGAGCGTGCCGCACCATAGCGGCCTGCGGTCAGGCGCCATTTCACCACCACCAGCAGCATCAAAGGCCAGAACAGGATGCCCGCCGCCGCTCGATACATCATCAACCCATTGCGATAGGCGTAATAGACCTTCCATAGGGGGTGAAACACCCGATGCTGATCATTTTGAAAGGTGGAGCAATCATGCTCAAAGCGCAGGGTTGGGTCGAACAGGATCTTCTCCCCCCGACGCCGCAACCCCAGCGTATAGATCACGTCATCCCCATAGAGAAACAGGCCCGGATCAGGGTAGCCAGCCTCCTCAATCATTCGCCGCGGCAGGAAGAAGCCGACAAAGGAGGTGAGATCAATGGCACGTGGTGTGGTGGCCTCGTAGCTGTCATAGGGAATGTGATAGCCATTGCGCGCTTTGAATAGGGCGCGCAAAAATATCTTGGGGTTCCAGAAGGGATTGACCGAGGGCCGGTTCATTTCACAGATGCCCCCATCCGGGAAATAGACCGCCGCAGCCAGGGCCGTATCCAGCGGCCGCGGCTGCGCGTGAAAGGCGGCAAAGGCACCGGGGGCAGGGCGCGCATCATCATCCATCACCACCAGCCAATCCGGGGCTTGGCTCTCGAGCGCACGCCGCAGCCCCATCTCAAACCCGCCGGCCCCTCCGCGATTGACCGCGCTGGTCACAATATCCAGCCGCAGATCTTGCTGCTGCGCCAGCCAACTGGCGGTGGCATCGGTTGAGGCATTGTCAACCACAACTACCGCCGCGAGCTCGGCCTCCGGGCTTTCCAACAATCGCGCCAAGGTCGCCTGCAACTTATCCAACCGATTATAGGTGACGACCACCGCCACAAGCCGACCAACGGTTGCCGCCACCTGCGGAACAGGCGGTACAATATTTTTCTCAAGACCGGTCTTAGCGCGCACGCGGTACTTCTCCTCAAACCCCACCCTTGAACACTCAGCCCAGGGGAAAGCCAGGGAGCGGGAGGGGAGCAACAATGTTCAGGGGCGCAGAACTCACAAATGAGTACGCGAGTCAAATTCTTTAGCGCAGAGCTCCGGTCGTCACTGCCAAGCAGAAAGAGGCAAATTCCCCTCTCAGCTGTTCCGGAGCCTCGGTTTCAGCAGGGGGGCTGGGCAGGGCTATTCCCCGCCAGCGAGGTCCAAATGTTTCGCGCGCGAAACATTTGGAGGCGAAACCACAGACCCAAATCACTGCATTAGACATGAAAAAGGCACGCCACGGCGCGCCTTTTGAGAGATCTGATACTGGCCGAATGCTGGCTTGAGACTGGCCTGAGCGGATCCTAGCGCTGCTTGAGCCAGGCCTTCAGCGCCTCTAACAGATCAGCATCCACAGCCTCGCCGCTCAGCTCAATCCGTTTTGCACTGGGCTGAAAACCAATGCGCAGCCCGGCCGTGACCTGGGTGCTGACACGTTCCTGCGCGCCGATAGACTCTGAGGCCTGGCGCACTCTTGGCGCCGCATCAGGCTCACTGCCCCCCGCTACACCCCCAGGGCTTTGAGATTCTACAGTAGGGGTTAGAGCCACATCCTGATCCGCTTTGCCGCCGGCAAGCGCGGCGTTCAAAACCACCAGCTCCTCTGCCGCGGTGGGGCGCTCTGCCGCCTGTAGCGCCGTCTTGAGCCGCGCCGCAAAGCCGGGATCCTCGCCAATCTGGCGTACCAGGGCCAGCCCTAGTTTTTCACTGATGGCGGTGGGGAAATACAGCACCGCATCCAGCGCCTCCACCAGGGTGACAAAACTGCCAATCTTGGAGCGTTTGGCGCGCGGCGCATTGGCAAACAGCCCCTGCAGCGCTTTTTTCTGACTGGGAAAGACCCCTTCCTTCAGGGCCCGCACCGCAATGCGGGCGCGCTCATAATGGGACAGGTTGACCCGGATTTCATTCTCTTCCACCATCGCCACATAGGCGGCCTCGGCGCTGTCGGGACGGATCACCAGGGCTTTGACTGTGGCAAATTCAGGCTCTGAAGTCTCGGCGTAGAGCCTGCGCAGAGCAGAAAGCCGCCGCCAGCCGGAGATCAGCCCCCAGGAGGTTCCATCGATACGCCCCTGCAGCGGCACCACCTCGATGGGGGTCTGCTGACCACGCGCCCGCAAAGACCCCATCAGGGCTTCCATCTCGTCTTCGTCCTGGGCGATGCGGTCGCGCACCAGATGGGTCTCGTCGATCTGATCCAGGGCAATCTCTTCGACCATCAACCCGCGCGCGCGGGCCTGCTGCAGCACCTGCGTGACCTCCTGCAGCGCCGCCTCGGTCGAGGCCGCACCTGCCACCTGGGCGATGGGGGCAATGGGAGCGGCGCTGGGGCTTGGCGTCGGCAGCGGACCAGCCAGGGCGGATTTACTCTCTGGCGCGCCAGAAAGATAGCTGTTTTGTGCCGGGGAAAGCCGTTTGCGTTTTGCCATCTGCTGATCTCCTCATCGCGCCAACCCTGCGCGTTTTATCTTGTTAGAGCCTTAGGCCGGCGTGCGCTGCTGTTGCATCTCGCCCGATATCTCATCTGCCATCTCCGCGGCGCGCTCCAGCTCAGCCCGGCGCCAAACCCCCAGCAGCAGGCGTTTGAAGGCGGCATAGGTGGCGTCAAATGTTTCGCGCCCGCGCGCATAGGTCTCGCGGTTGAAATCGCGGTAATCGGCCTCGTAGATCCCCGAGACCTGTTCGCCGGCCTGCCCAATCAGGGCGGTGTAATCCTGTTTATGCGGGCTGAGCACCGGCCCCATATAGGCCTGCATCACCCCGGCCAGCTCCCCCTGCTGGGCGCTGTCATAGCGGGTGATCACCGCGCGCACCGCATCCCATTCAAACCCCATCTCGGGGCGCCCCAGGGCGCGGGCGGCCAGGTTCTCGCCGTCCTCAATGGAGGCAAAGGTGGAATGCAGCATGTCAAAAAACCGCCCCGTGCTGTCGAACTCCAGAAAGGAGGCCCCCACCGGCACCAGCAGGATATCCGAGGCCGCCAGCCCGTTGATGGTCAGATAGCCAAGGGCGGGAGGCGTGTCGATAAAGACCACGTCATAGTCATCCAGCACCCCGTCCGCCTCAAGCCGATCGGTGAGCGCGTCCCAGAGCTTCCAGGAGCGCGCCGCCATGCGCCAGACCGGGATCTGGAACTCGGCCCAGTACAGGTTCAGCTGGGCGCCAATGAGGTCGATATTGGGCCAGTGAGTGCTTTGAATCACATCGCTGGCGGTCATCTCCAGGGCCGCCGAGAGGGTTTCGTCCAGCGGCTGCGGTGCGTCACCGCGATCCAGACGCCGCTGGTTGTCGGCGCGCAGATGTTCGCCGTAGTGGCGGGCCAAAAGCGGAAAGGCGGTTTGCCATTCGTCCTCGACCTGGCCGCCAAAGATCGAGGTCATCGAGCCCTGGCTGTCCAGATCAATCACCAGCACCTTGTAGCCATCCAGGGCCGCCGACATCGCCAGATGCGCCGCTGTCGAGGTCTTGCCAACCCCGCCTTTGAAATTCGCCACCGAGACCAGCTTGGCCGGCAGGCCCTTGGGCCGGTAGGGGGTGTAGTCTTTGGATTTTGACCCCTGGGCGGCAAAATGCGCCCTCAGCAGCAACACCTCGTCCAGGGTGAACCATTTGGCGCCGCCTTCGGTTTCGGACTGGCCCTGGGGCAGCGAGGGGTTGGCCTTGAGCACCCGACGGAAATGCGCCTGGGCGACGGGGATCAGGTAGCGGGTGATTTCCCAGGTGGAGAACAGGCGCAGCTCTTTGCGTCCCTGCTCGTTCATGCCGCGACTGGACAGATCGGCGCGGCCCCGGGCGCAGCCCTCGGCAATAGCGGCAAAACCGGATGTGCCGGTGGGCGCGTCGAGCTCTGCCAGGGCGGCATCTGGATCAATGTTGAAATAGGGCGGCAGCCCGGAGCCTGCCTTGTGGATATCTCGTGCCATGCTGCTGTGCCGCCTCTGCCCGTTGCTGTCCGTTTGCTGCCTGTCCTGCTGCGCAGCGCTCTGCGCTTTGGCCTTTCAGCAGGGTCATGTATCGTCTTTATGGACTGATAGCACGAAAGGCGGCACATGGGAAGAATATGCGCAGACCTTTTTCTTTTTCTAAGCAAATCAAGCCTGTGCACGAGGGGAAAGCGGCGGCTTTTGGGGGGCGAAAATTTTTCTACCCTGTTATTTATGAGTTATATTATAGTTATAGGACATGGGAGACTGGCGCAAAGCCCTTTTTTTACTGATCATTTGGCCACATTTTTTGCCAGCAGTGACTCTGAAACCCCGTTGAACTGACTCCAAACCCCCGAAGCAGCGATTCCGGAACCCCGTTGAGAAACCATGTGGATAACTCTAGGGTGGGTGTAATCAAAACCACGAAAACGAGTCACCCGGGAGTCTGACAACTCAGACGCAAGAACCTGGGGGCAGCAGGCAGAACGGGCGGGGCAGTTATGGCGGCGGCAGGCGGAGCATATCCAGCTGAAGCGCAGGGGGGCGCAGAGGGGCGTTTTTTCCTCTGCGATATCTTTGATGCGATTCCCAAAAACGATCTGGCCTCGATGGAGCATCCGTTGTTTTCCCTGGCGACGCGGCCGGACCGGCGTATCCTGAACTACGAGCATAATGGCGCTGAGATCACCGTGGTGCCATCGGTCAAAGGTCTGGCGACGATCCATGACAAGGATATCCTGATCTTCTGTATCAGCCAGCTGATGGCGGCGCAGAATGCCGGGCGGCAACTGTCGCGCACCCTGCATCTGAAGGCCCATGATCTGCTGATCGCCACCAACCGCGAGACCTCGGGCGATGCCTACCGGCGCCTGCGCGAGAGCTTTGAGCGTCTGGCCGGCACCCGCATCACCACCAATATCGTGACGGGTGGCGAAGAGGTGACCTCTGGCTTTGGCCTGATCGAGAGCTGGGAGATTGTACGCAAAGCGCGGGGTGGGCGCATGGTCAATGTGGCGGTGACCCTGTCGGACTGGCTGTTTCGCGCGGTGCTGTCAAAATCGGTGCTGACGCTGAGCCGGGATTACTTTCGCCTGCGCAAACCGCTGGAGCGACGCATCTATGAGCTGACACGCAAACACTGTGGCCGCCAAAGCGCCTGGACCATTTCGGTGGAAACCCTGCTGAAAAAATCCGGCTCCGCCAGTCCGCGCCGGGTGTTTCGCAAGATGGTCCGCGACATGATAGAGGCGCAGCCGCTGCCGGACTATGCCATGGAAGAGCTGCCGGGGGATTTGATCCGGTTCAGTCAGAAACACGCGGTGACCGAGCCGGGGGCTCTGGATGCGCCGGTTTTGAAAGCCACCACGCTGGAGCGCGCCCGTGATCTGATGCCGGGGGCAGATGTCTACGGGCTGGAGGCCGAGTGGCGCGCCATGTGGGCCAGATCCGGGCGGCCACGCCTGCGCCAGGCCGATGCGGCCTTTCTGGGCTGGGTGAAAAAACGCGGCTCGGAATAAGACTCTATTGTTGAAAGGGGGGCTTAGCCCCCTGGCGCCACGGCGCGCATGGCCCCAGGATATTTTCAGCCAAAGGGAAAGCCCCCGTCGGAGAGCATCAAATGTTTCGCGCGCGAAACATTTGACCAAAGTGCTCGGCCTTTCACCTGAGGTATCGCGCATCACTTTTGGCCTTGAGCCGCAGGCGAAGGCCGCGAACAGGTGATGCCTGTTCAAGGCCGGGCGCGCTAGATCTGGATCCGTTTGGCGGCAGGCACCAGGGCGTTGATCTGGGCGATATGTTCGGGCAGGCAATGGCTGAGGAAATCGTAATTCTGCAGCACATGAGCGCGGGCCGCTGGACCGAGGTGGCTGTAGTCCCTGGGGTTGGCCACCACATCCACCACCTGATCCGCAAGCGCGCCCGGGTCAAAGAAATCCACCAACATGCCGGTCTCTCCATGGGTGATCGCCTCGCGCACCGGGGCCACATCTGCCGCCACCACGGTGGCCTGCATCGACATCGCTTCGAGCAGCGACCAGCTGAGCACAAAGGGCATGGTCAGGTAGATATGGCAGCGGCTGATGCGCAGGATGCGGCAGAGATCCTCATAGGGCACCTTGCCGAGGAAATGCACCCGGCTCCAATCGACGCTGTCGCCAAGTTCCGCTTCCATTTCACCGCGCAGGCCTTTGGGATGGCTGCTCTCAACCCCGTAGGAGGTCTCGTTGCCGCCAATCATCAAAACCCGCGCCTTGGGACGGGTGGCCAGGATCTGGGGCAGGGCGCGCATCATGATGTGAAAGCCACGGGCGCGTTCCATATTGCGCGCCACATAGGTGATGACCTCGTCGTCGCGGGTCAGCGGCTGTTCCAGCCGCCCCAAGCCAACCGAAGCATTGGCATCGGGCAGCAAGCGATCACAGCGAATGCCATCGTGGCAGGTATACATGCGGTCATGGAAGGACGGCGGGAAGCGGTCGCGTTGCCACAGGGTGGGGGTATGGCCCTGATCGACCGCTTCGATGCTGGCATAGGGCACGGTATTGCGCGCCTGGGCAAAAAAGCCGGCCTGATCATTGGCGGGGTTTTCCGGGTCAAAGCCAACCAAGCCGCCAGAGGTGCGGTAGAAATATTCAAAAAAGCCGATCACCGGCACATCCGGCCAGATCTCTTTCATGAACAATAATTCGCCCCAGCCAGTATGGCCGATGATGATATCGGGCTTAAAGCCCTGGTCGCGTTCCAGTTGACGGGCTGCCAGGGCGGCGCCAAGCCCGGCCCCTGCGGCCGTCTCCCAGTCCCGTGACAGCCCATAGGCGTCTTTGGCGGGCTGGTGGTGGGGTGTGTAGGTCACGGTTGTCACCCCCGGCAGCCGCAGCCCCCGGCGCTGGGTGAGAAAGAGGATCTCATGGCCGCCCTGTTGGACCAGCCAGGTGAGCAGCTCGCGGTATTGGCCGGGCATGTTTTGATGGACAAAAAGAAGTTTCATTGAAGATCGGTAAGCTCATGTAAGAAATTATTTGTTTGTTTGGCGGCTCCTCTGGGATGAGGCAAGTGGTCATGCCTTGAATGGGCTGTTTTGCCTTCTGTTTCACGGTGACAATCAAGTGGGGCATTGTTATGACTATGAAAGATTTTGAAGAGAACAGATTGGGGACAGGTTGTGCAGGTAGACGATACTCCATTGTCGGGGCTAAAGGTTCTGGTGCCGCAGCGATTTGGGGATGCGCGAGGATTTTTTAGCGAATGCTGGAGCCAACGCAGCCTGGCCGAGCAGGGGATTGAAATCGACTTTGTGCAGGACAATCATTCGCTGTCGATGCAAAAGGGCACCCTGCGGGGGCTGCATTTTCAGTCGCCACCCCATGCGCAGGCCAAGCTGGTGCGCTGTGGCCGCGGGGCGCTGTTTGATGTGGCGGTGGATATCCGCAAGGGCTCGCCGACCTATGGCCAGTGGTTTGGTATCGAGCTGACGGCGGAAAATGGCAAACAACTGTTGGTGCCGGTGGGGTTCCTGCATGGGTTTATCACCCTCGCACCAGAGACCGAGATCCTGTATAAATGCAGCGATTACTACGCGCCGGACTGCGATGGCGCGGTGGCCTGGGACAGCTGTGGTGTGGACTGGGGCTTTGACGGCCCGCCGCTACTGTCAGAAAAGGACGCAGCGGCGCCTGCACTGGCGGATTTTGACAGCCCCTTTGTCTGGCAGGGAGCACTGGCATGAAAGTTCTGGTGACCGGCGGGGCCGGGTTTATCGGCTCGGCGGTGGTGCGTCGCGCTATTGACGATGGCCATCGGGTGGTGAACCTGGATGCGCTGACCTATGCCGCCTGCCTGGAGAATGTGGCCGAGGTGGCGGATCATCCCAACTACGCCTTTGAGCAGGCAGACATTCGCGATCGTGCGGCGCTGGACCGTATTTTTGCCGCCCATGCCCCGGATGCGGTGATGCATCTGGCCGCCGAGAGCCATGTGGACCGCTCCATTGATGGGCCTGGCGATTTTATCGAGACCAATATCACCGGCACCTTTAATATGCTGGAGGCCGCCCGCAAATACTGGACCGAATGTGGCCGCCCGGAGGGGTTTCGCTTTCATCACATCTCGACGGATGAGGTCTATGGCTCGCTGCCTGCCGACCCATCTGTGCAGTTTACTGAGGAGACGGCTTACGATCCGCGCTCGCCCTATTCCGCCAGCAAGGCGGCCTCTGACCATCTGGTGCGCGCCTGGGCCGAGACCTATGGCTTGCCGGTGGTGCTGACCAATTGTTCCAACAACTACGGCCCCTTCCATTTCCCGGAAAAGCTGGTGCCGGTGGTGATCCTGAACGCGCTGGCGGGCAAGGCGCTGCCGATCTACGGCGATGGATCAAACGTGCGCGACTGGCTCTATGTGGAAGATCACGCCGATGCGCTGCTGTTGGTGCTGCAAAAGGGCCAGCTGGGACGCAGCTATAATATTGGCGGTGAGAACGAGTGTTCCAACCTGGAACTGGTGCAAACCCTCTGCACCATTCTGGATGAAAAACGCCCCCGTGCAGATGGCCTGTCCTACCAGGATCAGATCACCTTTGTGACGGATCGCCCGGGCCATGATGCGCGCTATGCAATTGATCCCTCGCGTATCCGCGCGGAGCTGGGCTGGCGCCCCTCTGTGACGGTTGAGGAAGGGCTGCAGCGCACGGTGCAGTGGTATCTGGAGAATGAGGCCTGGTGGCGCGCCCTGCAGACCCGCGATGGTGTGGGGCAGCGGCTGGGGACGGGCCCGGGGACAAGGCAGTAGCGGCTTTCCAGCTGGAAAGCCGGCCTCCGGCGGAGGTATTTACAGCAAGATGAAAATAGGGCGCAGGACATGAGCATTTTGGTGTTTGGAAAAACCGGTCAGTTGGCGCGGGAACTGGCGCTGCTGGAAGGGGTGACCTGTCTGGGCCGCGCGCAGGTGGATCTGTCGGATCCCGCCGCCTGCGCCGAGGCTATTGGGCACTATGCCCCTGTCGCCGTGATCAATGCTGCCGCCTATACGGCGGTGGACCGCGCCGAAGAGGAAGACGCGCTGGCCCAGGTGGTGAACGGTGCAGCGCCGGCGGCGATGGCCCAGGCCTGTGCCGAGCTGGACATTCCCTTTGTGACTGTCTCGACGGATTATGTCTTTGATGGCAGCGGCACGACCCCGTGGCAGCCAAGCGATGCTGTGGCGCCGATCAATGCCTATGGCCGCTCCAAGCTGGCGGGCGAAGAGGCGGTGGCGGCTACCGGCGGGCGCTATGCCATTTTGCGCACCTCCTGGGTGGTTTCGGCCCATGGCCATAACTTTGTCAAAACCATGCTGCGCCTGGGGGCGGAGCGAGATCATCTGAGTATTGTCGGGGACCAGATCGGCGCGCCCACTCCGGCGCGCGACATTGCCGCCGCCTGCCTGGAGATGGCGCGGCAATTGCGGGCGGACCGGGACAAATCCGGCACCTACCATTTGCAGGGCCTGCCTGAGGTGAGCTGGGCCGGGGTTGCGGCGGAGATTTTTGCCCAGGCCGGGATGACCTGTGAGGTGACGGATATTGCCACCTCCGCCTATCCAACCCCGGCGGCGCGGCCGCTGAACTCACGATTGGATTGCGCAACATTAGAGACTGTTTTTAACATTTCTCAGCCCGATTGGCGGCTGGGGCTCAGGGATATTTTGAACGATTTAGGAGAGGCATTATGAGTGCAGGCAAGCCCGGCGCGGATCGAAAAGGCATCATTTTGGCGGGGGGCTCTGGCACCCGGCTGTATCCGATCACCATGGGCGTCTCAAAACAGCTGTTGCCGATCTATGACAAGCCGATGATCTATTATCCCCTGAGCGTGCTGATGCTGGCGGGGATCCGCGAGATCTGTGTGATCACAACACCGCAGGATCAGGCACAGTTCAAACGCACCCTGGGCGATGGTAGCCAGTGGGGGGTTGAGCTGACCTATGTGGTGCAGCCCGCGCCCGATGGCCTGGCCCAGGCCTTTATTCTGGCCGAGGCGTTTCTGGCCGGGGCGCCGTCGGCGCTGGTGCTGGGGGATAATATCTTCTTTGGCCATGGCCTGCCCAAACTGCTGGCGGCGGCGGATGCGCAGCCTGCGGGTGGCACTGTCTTTGGCTATCACGTGGCCGATCCCGAACGCTATGGGGTGGTGGCCTTTGATGCAGATGGCCGCGCCCGCCAAATCATTGAAAAACCCGAGGTGCCGCCCTCCAATTACGCGGTGACCGGGCTGTATTTCCTGGATGGCTCGGCGCCTGCGCGGGCCCGGGCGGTGCAGCCCTCTCCCCGCGGTGAGCTGGAGATCACCGATCTGCTGCAGAGCTATCTGGACGAAGAGGCCCTACGGGTTGAGACCATGGGCCGAGGCTATGCCTGGCTCGATACCGGCACCCATGGCTCATTGCTGGAGGCGGGGAACTTTGTCCGCACCCTGCAGGAGCGCCAGGGGCTGCAGACCGGCTGCCCGGAAGAGATCGCCTTTGAGCAGGGCTGGATCGACCGCGACCAGCTCAAGGCGCGGGCCAAGCTCTTTGCCAAAAACGACTACGGCCGCTATCTGGAACGCCTGCTGGACTAGGTGCCGGGGCCCTGCCGCAGAGGCATGGGCTTCATTTGGCCCTAAATATCCCGTGGGGGCAGAGCCCCGCGCCACAGGTGATTCAAACCTGGCGGCGGCCCGGTCAGAAAACCGTGGGTTTTGGGCGTAAACCCTCTATGATGCCGGTCAGCACATCAGAGAAGCGGGGCTGGAGAATCCACCAGGGATTCGGGCAGACCCGCCAGGTATATAAAGAGCAGCTCATGACACAGCGCGCAGCGATGCATCCGGTCCTGCAACCGGCGCGGATTGGTTTTATCTGGGGTCTCCGTCTTTGGATCGGGGCAGGGGCGCTTATGCTGCTGCTCCTGGCGCAGCCCCTGCGGGCTCAGGTGACGCTGGATCTGCGCGATGCCGACCTGCGCAATTTTGTCGAAATTGTCTCTGAAGCCACCGGCCGCAGCTTTGTGCTGGACCCGGGGGTGCGCGGCACGGTGACGGTGCTGGCGCCGGACCAGATGTCGCCGCAGGATCTGTTTGAGGTCTTCCTTTCGGTGCTGGAGCTGAACCGGCTGACCCTGATTGAAGGGGCGGGGGCGGATCGCATCGTGCCGATGAATGTGGCGCGAGAGCTGTCGACGGGGGGCAGCGAAGGCCTGCCTAGTGGCTTTGAAACCCGGGTGATCCCGGTGCGCGAGGTGCCCTTGCAAGAGGTCATTGAGGTGGTGCGACCACTGTTGCCGGCCGAGGCGGTGATGACCCCGGTGCCTGGCGCCAAGCGGCTGATCATTTCGGATCGCAGCGCCAACCTCAACCGGATTACCCGGCTGATCAAACGGCTGGACCAGCCCCGTGCCGCTCCCCCAATCGAGATCCTGCGGCTGCAAAACGCCAATGCGGCTGAGGTCTTGCAGGTGGTGCAATCGATGGATCTGATCCCCGAGGGCTCTTCGGTGAGCGTTGATCGCCGGTCAAACGCGCTGCTGATTTCTGGTTCCGAGGCGTTGCGTCACCGGGTGCGGCTCTTGGTGGATGAGCTGGACACCCAGCGCGATACCGTGGTGTCGCGCGCGGTGGCACTGAATTACGCCGATGCGGCGGCGATTTCGGATGTGGTGATGCGCACCCTGAACAGTGATAGCGATTCTGGCACCCGGGCGGCGGTGCGCATCGTGCCCGAGCTGCAGACCAATACGCTGCTGGTCTCGGCGCCACAGGAACGTATTGACGATATCGTGCAGATGGTGCGCTATCTGGATCAACGCCCCACCCAGGTGCTGGTCGAGGCGGTGATTTTTGAAATGTCGGTCGAGGGGCTGTCGGATCTGTCGGTGCAGTTTGGCGCGGTGTTGAACAATGCCCTGGTGGGCGGCGCCCAGTTTGATCTGCCCGGGCGCTCCAGCCTGACCAATCTGATTTCCTCGGTCTCCAGTGGCGGTGGCGCAACCCTGGGATCGGGCGGCGTCTTTGGCGGCGCCAAACGCAACGCCGGCGGCGATGGCATTGTCGGGCTGATCACCGCCATTGCTTCGGTGAATTCCACCCGGCTGTTGTCGACGCCTTCGATCCTGACCCTGAACAACCAGGAGGCCGAGATCGTGGTGGCGCAGAATGTGCCCTTTGTCACCGGCAGCTATTCCACCGTCAGCGATAGCAGCTCGGTTGATAATCCGTTTCAGACCATCGAACGCCAGGATATTGGCCTAACCCTGAATGTGACGCCGCAGATCAATGCCGACCGCACCGTGCGCATGGTGATCAAGCAGGAAGTCTCTAACCTGACCAATTCCACCGCCGCTTCCGGTGGCGAGATCACCTCGCGCCGGTCTCTGTCGACCACTGCATTGGTGCGCGATGGCAATGTGATTATGCTGGGTGGATTGCTGGAAAATGGCTCGGGCGGGGTCAGCCAAAAGGTGCCGGGCCTGGCAGAACTCCCCTTGGTGGGGGGGTTGTTTCGTGGCAAGAGCGGCTCGAATAATCAACGCGTTCTGCTGGTGTTACTGCGCCCTCAGGTGGTCTCTAACGAGGCCGAAGCGCAGCGGATCACCCGCCAACTGTCGCGCAAGGCGCAGACCATCAGCGGCAATATCGCCCCGGTGGATGATGGCCGTTTCCCCCGCACCCCGCTTGGGGCGCTGCCCTTTGATGGGGCCGATCTCAACCAGCCCTTTGATGCCGGATTTATCGATGATGCCGCGCAACGCCGCAACTACCCCCCTCTCCCCAGTCGTCTCCGCTTCCAAGGTGGAAACTGATCCGGCCTCAGAACTGGCAGCTGGCCTGCCCTTTGGTTTTGCCCGCGATCAGCAGGTGATTTTTGACGCGGGCTGCCTGATCCTGGGCCCCGCTGCCGATGGCTTTGGCCTACGTGAGGCGCAGCGTCGGCTGGGGCTGGTGCCGGGGCTTCGTGTGGAAACCCTGGATCAGCCCGGGTTTGAGCTGGCCCTGGCGCGGGTCTATCAACAGGATGGGGCCGGGCCCCAGCAGGATGAGCTGAGCTTTGACCTGGAAGAGGCCGCCTTTGCCCGTCGACAACGAGATCTGCTGGAGGAGCCGGGGGATGCGCCGGTGATCACCCTGGTCAATCAGCTCTTGGCGCGGGCGGTGCAAAGCGGCGCCTCGGATCTGCATATCGAACCCCATGAGGGGGGCTTGCGGGTGCGCATGCGCATTGACGGCTTTTTGCAAGAGGTGATGGATCGCTCGGATGTGCCGGTGAAACGCATCGTATCGCGGCTGAAAGTCATGGCCGGGTTGGATATCGCCGAAACCCGGCTGCCGCAGGATGGCCGCATCCCGCTTTCCCTGGCCGGGCGGCAGATCGACACAAGGGTCAGCTCCCTGCCGGGTCATTACGGCGAACGCATCGTGCTGCGGATCCTGGATCGGTCAACCGGGCTGCGGCCGTTGCAGGATCTGGGGTTGTCGGCGCAACAACAGGCCCTACTAAAGCGACTTTCCGGCTTTCCCAATGGCATCATCCTGGCTACCGGCCCCACCGGTGCCGGCAAGACCACGACGCTGTACTCACTGCTGCAACTGGCCGATCGCGCCGAGCGCAATATCGTCACGGTGGAAGACCCGATCGAATATGATCTGCCGGGGATCAGTCAAAGCCAGATCAACGCCGAGATCGGCATGAGCTTTGCCGCCGGGCTGCGTGCCACCCTGCGTCAGGACCCGGATGTCATTCTGGTCGGCGAGGTGCGCGACCCGGAAACTGCCCAGACCGCGGCCCAGGCGGCGCTCACTGGCCATCTGGTGTTTTCCTCGCTGCATGCCAATAGCTCGGTTGGGGCCATTGTCCGCCTGCGCGACCTGGGGCTGGATAATTTCCTCATCGCGGCGACCCTGCGCGGGGTGATCGCTCAGCGGCTGCTGCGGCGGCTCTGTCACAGCTGCCGCCAGCCACAGGCCCCCAGCGCCGAGGACGCCGCGCTGTTTCAGCGCCACGGGCTGGCAGTGCCCGAGCAGATCCAGGCGCCGGTGGGCTGCACGAGCTGTGGCGGCAGTGGCTATGCCGGGCGGATTGGGATTTTTGAAATGGCCGAGGTGACGCCACAGATCACCGAGGCCATTGATCGTGGCGCCACCGAAGCCGAGTTGAAAGAGTTGGCGCTGAGCGCGGGCGAAACCCTGATTGGTCAGGGCTTGCTTGCGGTGGCATTGGGCGAGGTCAGTCTTGAAGAAGCCCTGCGTGTGGTTGGGGATGTCGCGTGAAGGCCTATCGCTATATCGCCTATACCAAAGGAGGACGGCGACGCAGCGGCTCAGTTGTGGCCGAAACCGAAACCGATGCCAGCCGCCAGCTGGCGGCGCAGGACCTTTTTGTCGCTGAACTGAGCGAGACGCGCAGGCAAGCAGGATCCGGCAAGAGTGACAGCAAAACATCAGATCTGGCGTCGGGGCCTTTTGCCTTTGTCACCACTTGGCGCCATCGCCTGAGCCCGGATCTGCAGGTGGTGTTCACCCGTCAGATGGCGGTGATGCTGGGGGCTGAACTGCCGGTGGAAGAAGCGCTTGAGGCGGTGCGCAGCGGTGGACATCCGCTGCTGGACGCGGTGGCCGCCGAGGCCCGGGCGGCTCTGCTGGATGGTGCCAGCCTGTCGGAGGCACTGGCCCGGGGAGGGGCTGGATTTGCGCCCTATTATCTGGCGGCGCTGCGCGCGGGCGAAAGCGCGGGCGAGCTGGCCGAGGTTTTTCATGAACTGGCCGAGCACCTGGAGCAGCTGGGCAGTGACAAGGCGCAGATTGCCACGGCGCTGATCTATCCGGGCTTTGTGGCGGCTGTGTCGCTTTTGGTCTGTGCGATTCTGATGGTCAATGTGGCTCCTGAAATCGTCGCCATGTTCGAGATGTCGGGCCGCCCGTTGCCGGGGCTGACCCGGGCTATCCTGGCGGTATCGGACCTGATCCGAGACTATGCCGGGAGCATCGGTATTGCCCTGCTGGGGCTGGTGGTGTTTGGGGCGGTGGTGCCGCGAATTTCCAGCCTGCGGCAGCGTCGCGATCGACTGATGCTGCGTCTGCCGGTGCTGGGGCGGCTGATGCGGCTGTCGGCCTCGGTGCAATATCTGCGCACCCTGGCCCTGGTGCTGGGGTCGCGCCATGCGGTACTCAGTGCCACCGACAGCGCGGTGGAGGTCTTGAGTATCGCGGGTTTCCAGCAGGAGGCCCGCGCCGTCACCCAGCGGGTGCAGCAGGGCGAAAGTCTCTCGGCGGCCCTGGCGCAGCTCACCTTTTTACCACCGGTGGCGCGCCAGCTGATTGCCGCCGGAGAGATTTCGGTGCGCCTGGCGCCGATGAGCGCCCGGGCTGCAACCCTGGTCGAGCATCGGCTTTCCACCGAACGAAAGCGCATTGCTGCCTTGTTAGAGCCTGCTTTGATGATGTTGGTGGGGGGCTTGGTGCTGGTGATTGTACTGGCGGTCCTGTTGCCGATCTTTGATTTGCAGGCGGTGGTTGCGGGCTGAGATCGGCGCTGCGTTAGTCTGCAAACCCCAACAGCTCTGGTGTATCCCCGCCCCGGCTGACCCAGAGCCCCTCATCGTCAATTCTGGAGACGGTCATCTGCTCTCCCAGGGGATCGCCAATGCGCACCAGCTGTTCGCCGGTGGGGTGGGAAACCATAGCCCAGGTGGCGTTGCTGACCTGCACCAGGCCTTTGAGCCGATAGCCAAGACTGTCAATCGGGGGTTTTGGCGGGCGCGGGGGTTGCGGCGCTGTCACCTGGGCGGGGGGCTGTGGCTTTGGCGGTTGCCTTTCGCCAAACAGGGCAGGCCAGGGCGGCGCCGAAGAGGGCGGTGCTTTCGTCGGGGTGGCGGCTGCAACAGCAGGCTGCGCCGGGGCTGAGACCTGGGCGGGTGCACGGGTCAGTTCCAGCCAGAGAGCCAGACCCGCCCAGGCGGTGAACCCCAGGGCGACCAGTGTCATAATGGTGGCAATCAGGCGCATGGAAACCTTTGATGTCTGCTGCGGGTTGGCGAAGCGGCCACACCCTCTGTGCAAAGACTGCTCTCAGATGGACGCAGTGCCGTAAAGATGGTAAATTTTTGCAGGCAAATAAATATGAAAAGAGCGGCAATGCAGGCGAGATCACTTTTAACGGCCGGCTGGGCTTTGGGTCTGGCGCTGGTTTTGGGCAGCTGTGGCGAGACCATGAGCAGCGGCAGCGGCTTTCAGTCGAAATATGCAGTGGCCCGCAATGCCCTGGAAGCCGGCGATTATGAGCGCGCTCGCAAGGCCTATCTGAAACTGATCTCCCAGGCTGGCCCCCTAACCCCGCGGTTGCAGCTGGAATATGCCCATGCGGAACTGCGGGCTGGCAATTTTTCCGAAGCCGCATCAGCCGCAAGCAATCTGGCCCAGAGTCAAAGCGGCACCGCCCGCGGCGCGGCGCTGGCCGTTCAGGGCACGGCGCAGCATGAGCTGGGGTTGATCCTGTTGTCGCAGGATCAGACTGCGGCCGGCAAGGCCCAGTTGGTGGCGGCTCAAAAAGCGCTCAGCGAGGTGCTGAAATCCCATGCGGATCTGGACCCCTTGGGAGGAATGGCCGGGCGCAAGGCCAGTATCGCAGCCCGTCTCAAGGCGCTTTGATCAGGCGCTGCGCCGCGATATCTTACCTCGGATCCGGGTCTGAAACACCACCAGCTTGGCCCACCACCAGTTTGGCCGGGCATTTTTACTCCTGCGCCGGGCTTAGCTCAATCCAGGCCGCGATCTGCCCCGGCTGCTCCAGTGCTTCCAGGCGGAAATTTTTGAAATGATAGCCCCAGGCCGGATGTACGGCCGAAAGCCAACTGGCAAGCCGCAGAAAATCCACCTGATCAAACCGCAGGGTCAGACCATTGTCGTCTTGCCGTGTCAGCGCGCTGAGCTGCGGGCGCAACTGGGCTGAAATCAATCCTTGCTCGATGCTGCTCAGGCCGATGGGATTCGGATAGATGGTTGAAGTACCCCCTGTTAGGGTCGATTTTTCTGCAATGCGATCAACAACCCAGGCTTCCAGAGCACGGGCCTCATGCTGCGCTATCTCGGCGCTTTGACGCTGCTCATAGAGTGGCAAAAGTCCGCCAAAAACCAACCCCAGAACGGCGGTTACCGCAAGCAGCGCCAAGAGGCCGCGTTCGCGGCTGTTGAGAGAGAGCAGCAAATCGATCAATCGGGCCATCAGGGGCGTGCTCCTGTCTGGGGGGCAGTCTGGGGTTTGGGTGAGGGGCCGGTGATGAGGAACTCTGCCCGCACGCTATCCTGCCCATCGCTTACGCGGGAATCGCGCAGTTGGACCGTCAGCCCAGCACTGTCGAGGGCGCTGTACAGCTGGTCGACGGCTGCAAAATCGTCCAGTTGCAGTCCCAGTAAGAGGCCCTCACTTTCGTCATAGCTCAGCAGCTCTGGCTGCTGCCCGGCGCTGGCCACAACCCGGGCCGCCTGGGCCGTTAGGGTTAGTGGGTCACTAGTCTTGCGATTGGCGTTGCTGGCTCGGTGTAGTGTGTCGAGCGCCCGGCTGACCTGGAGCCGGGTATCCAGCATTGGGCCCTGGGGCACAAAGACCTCTTGCACGAGTTGGGTGGTGCGACGGCTGATTGCTGCGGTTTCCGCTTCCAGCCGGGCGGTGGCCAGGCTTTGGGTTATGGCCCAGACCGTGGCGGCCAGGGCTCCGGCCAGCAAGGGCCAGCGCCAGGGCCTGAGCTGCCGCTCCAGCTGGTTGCGGGCGGCCATTGGATTGCGGCGCAGGTCACAGGCCAGTTCCCCATGCTGCAGGACGCGGGGGGTAGGCAGCCCCAGATCGGTCAGATCTGAGGTGTCATGGACCAGAGGAATACCATGGGCGGCGGCCAGGGCGATCAGCGGGTCGGCCTCTCCTTGGGGAGACAGCAGTAACCAGGCCCTTGGGGTCGGACCGGTGCTCAGGGCGCGCTCCAGCTGGGCCTCGGCCAGGGCGGGCTGGGCGCTGAACCCGTCGTCGGGACCCAGGCGCGCCATTACGATCTCTTCTTGGCTGTCTGCAGTGGAGAAAGATGCCGCATCCGCTGGGGCGGCAAGGGGCAGGTGATCGCGGCACAGGGTCCAGATTTCGGGGGCAGTGGGCAGGGTCATGTAATCCGGCAGCACTGCCTGGCAGGAGAGATCCTGCAGCTGCTCCAACAGCTGGTTTTCGGCGATCAAGGCCTGGTGCCACTTATGCGCGCCTTTTGCTTTGCCGCCCTGAGTTTTGCGATCCAGTGGCGGGCAGGGATGCAGGGTTAGCCCCTGGCGCAGGCCGGTGCGATCCGCGAGCTGGCGCTGTGCCACCTGTTCGCGGGCCTGCCCACGCAGCCCCTTTGGCAGGTCAAACCGCACCAGGGGCACCTGGGTACCCGGCACCATGACCACCTGTTGGGCCGCTGGACGGTCTGTGCCCAGACGCAGGCACTCCGGTGAGCTATCCATCCGGGATACTGTCTGGTGATGGGGCCGACGAGCGGTGGGCATTGCGGTTGGTCTCCTGGTGTGGGCCTGTGCTGGGGCGCCCTGATGCATCGAGGCTGATGAATTGGGGCAGAATGTCGACTGTGCCGGTGAAGTGCAATCCCGCAGAGGTTGGGGCATTTTGTGACTTTTGCGCGGAGAGCCCAGAGAGGAGGCGGGATCAGGGGCGCCGGGTGATTTGCCAGATGAGTGCGGGGCGTTGCCTAGGGCCGCGGCGCTGCAAGAGAGTGCTGCGTCGCGCCTCCAGTCTGCCCTGGGGCCCATCCTGGCGCGCCCAGGCATCCAGGCGGAACCAGCTGCTCCCCACAGTCAGCTGCTCCGGGCGAAGCGCGGCCTCTTCCCCATCGTCTTCGGCCTCGTCCTCCTGTTGCTCCTCCAGGAGCTGTTCCAGCCGGGCGGCAATCAAAAAGGCATCGACCGAGGCAAAGGGCTGGCGGCGCCGCTGGGCCAGCAGGCGTGACAGTGCTGCCGGGGGCAGATGTGGCAAGAAGGCCTGCAGGACCTCGGCGGGCGCGGTGTTCACATTCAGAGCGCTGTCACTGGGCAGGGCGGTGATCCAGGGGCGCAGCCGAGCATAGGTGGCAGGCGATAACCCGGGGTGCTCTGCAAGTTGATCCGCATTCAGCAGTGGCCCGCCAATGGGATCGCGGGGCGGGTCCATTTGCAGCCAGGGCGCCCGCTCGGCGCGGCTGAAGGTGGTGCCGGGGCGCAGAAACCGGGTGAGGGTTTGCCCGGTTTGCGCGGGCAGGGCGAGCTGGGTCAAAAGCCGGTCAAACCCGGCCCGGGCAGCCAGATTAGTGGAATCACTCAGCCAGTTCACATTGAACCGCCCCTGCAGATCCGTGATTTCTCCGCCCACCTCGCGGGGGCCCTCTCCGGGGATCAATTCCGGTGCCAGCTCCAGAGCGGCTATGGGGCGGGCCCAGCCTTCCCCGGTGTGGTCGATAGCGCCCTGGTCCTGATGCAGCAGGCTGAGGGCCAGGGCGTCCATCGCATCCAGGGCCAGGGTGATCTGGGCGGCTTCCAGCCCGGCCTGCAAACGCATCCGCCCGCCTTCGGCACGGCTGAGCATCCAGGTGCTGAGCGCCGCCAGGGCCAGCACCAGCACCAAGGCATTGACCAGAACAAAACCGCCCATCCCGGCCTGGCCTGTCCCAGACTGGATCATTCCAGGTGGTGTTTTGCGCGCACGCCCGCTCATTTCAGGGTCTCCACAAGGGAAATATCGCCATAATCCTCGGTCTCCAGGATCAGCTCCAGGGCCAGGGGCAGGGTACTGGAGTAGAGTTCTGTAGCGGCGGTTCCCCCATCACCATCCAGGGGCCCCCCGCCGGGGCTGCCCGCAGAAACCCCTAGGCTACCCGCGCCGTCGATCCAGCCCAGATCAGCCCAGTAGCTGCGCAGCCGCAGCCCCGTGACCCCCGGCATCACCGCCTGGGCATCCTGACGGCTGCTGCGCTGCGCCGGGGTCAGGGCTGGCCAGCTGCGCCGTTGCAACACATCGCCCTGCAGCTCCCAGTCGATCCGTTGGAAGCGCAGGGGCGGCGGGGCCGCGGCACTGAGATCCTGAAGCCGCGGCTGGCCTGCAACAGAGAGAGACAGCACTCCGTTGCGAAAGCGCAGCGCGGATTGCGGTGGCTGACGCTCTGGTGGGTAAAAGAGCATTGGTACCAGGGCTCTGAGATCCCTGCGCAGCAGGCTGAGCCCGCGATCCAGCTGCGCCACCTGTTCGGCGCGCCCCTGCAGCCCGTCCCGCATGCGCATCATACCGGTCAGGGCCTGGGTCCCCATGACCGCAACCAGGGCAAACAGCGCCATGGCAACCACCAGTTCGATCAGGCTGAGCCCGCTCTCCGGTTGCGGGTGCCCGGGCGCGGAGGTGCCGGATTCTGGGGGGCTGTTTTGAGGCTCTGCCATGGGGATCTGTCGGGGCTGTGTCACGGCCTTGCCGCGCTTGGCAGATAGGTCACCAGACTGGCGCCCTCGCCACTTTGTGCCCGCCCTGTCACCTCAAAGCGCAGCAGGCCGCCGGCGGTGGGCTTGATCTCGTGGTCAAGGCGGATCTGTTGGGGGCCGATGCGGATCTGTTGGGGCAGCCCGCCGGCCTCCCTGCCATAGAGAGCCAGCTCTTCGATGCGGTTTTGCACCGCAACCCGTGCCATCAGCCGTGCCATCTCACCGCCAATGGCGCGGCGGGACTGATCGCTGCTGCGCAGGGCCGCAAGGCTGGCCAGGGACAGAACCAGAATGGCCAGGGCCAGCTCCAAGAGGGTGAGGCCGGAATTGCCACGCAGGCCGGGTTGATCTGGTGCCAGGTCCGGATCGCGGTTCTGGGGTGTCAGCGACTGCTGCATGCCAGCACTCCCTCGCCGCTGCCGCGACAGTGCTGGCGGCGCCCAAAGGTGATGTCGAATGCGGTGCTTTCCCCGGTGGCCAGGAAAAAGATCTCTGGCGTGTCAGCTCCCCTGTACTGGGGCGCTTGTGTGGCAAACCGTACGGGGCTCTGCCAGCGCTGCACCCGGGGGGAAATCTGCCAGCCCTGGTCCTGCCGCAGGGCCAGTTGCAGCCCCTCGGCGGTGATCTTCAACCCGCGCGACTGGCCGCCGGTGATGGCCAGCAGCTGCTGGTTTTCGACCTGCTTTTGAAAGAGCATCATATCCTGCTGTTCCGGGCTTTGTGACCGGGGCAGAGAGAGAGCAGCGCCCACCGCCAGGATCGCCAGGATCGCCGTGGTGACCAGCAACTCAATCAGGGTAAACCCAGCCTCTGTCCCCGGGGCAGGATCGGGTAAAACAGTCTCTATTCCAGGGCCCATGAGCCGATATCCTGATCTGCGCCGGTGCCACCGCTGACCCCATTGGCGCCGTAGCTGAAGATATCAAAATCCCCATGCACCCCAGGTGAGAGATATTGATAGGGCTGGCCCCAGGGATCGATGGGCAAGCGATCCATATAGCCGTTTTCGGCCCAGTTTTTGGGCACCGGATCGGCTGCTGGGCGGGTGACCAGCGCCGCCAGCCCCTGTTCGGTGTTGGGGTAGCGGAAATTGTCCAGTCGGTAGAGCTGCACCGCGCTGCTGATCGCGGCAATATCGGCCTGGGCACGGGCGGCGCGGGCCTGATCCGGGCGATCAATGACCCGCGGCACCACCACCAGGGCCAGAATGGAGAGGATAACCACCACAACCATCAGCTCCAGCAAAGAAAATCCGGCATCGCGGCGGCGGAGCGGTGATGCCGACAGCGGATGTGGCAGAGGAGAGAGGCTGGACATGGGGTTCTTTCATTTGTGTAACGGCATGATAAGGGAGGGCTGCGCGGCTTGTCCATTGCTCGCGACCCGAGCAGCGCCCTATTGTTTCAGCCTTGGGGTTTGAAGACCAGGCCCCTGAAAGCAGACCCTGAAAGCAGGTCTTGGAAGCGGGGGCAGAGGAGAGAGAGGAGAGGGCATTGATGACAGAGGGGCTGACCCTGTTTGTGATCCTGCTTGCGCCGGCTATGGGATCTTTTCTGGCGCTGTTGGCAGAGCGGCTGCCGCAGCAGGAGGATGTGATTGCCAAACCCTCTGCCTGTCGCAGCTGTGGGACAGATCTGCAGGCGCGGGATCTGGTGCCGCTGGTCTCTTATCTGTTGTTGCACGGGCGCTGCCGCCACTGCGGCGCGGTGATCCCGGCCAGGCTGTTCTATATGGAGATCCTGGCTCTGGGAGCGGCCGTCCTGGCCTGTGCTGCGGGCGGCGGCCCGGCGGTGGTTTTGCTCTCTTGCCTGTTTCTTTGGTTGTTGCTGGCGCTGGCTTTGACGGATCTTCTGTGGCTGCGTCTGCCGGATCTGCTCACCGCTGGGGTCTTTGCCCTGGGCCTCGGGCTGGCGGTTGTGACCAGTCCGGCCCCGGTGCCAGAGGCACTGGGATTTGCCCTGTTGGGCGCGGGGCTGGGGGCCGGTAGTTTTCTCGCCTTGCGGACCGGGTATCGCGCCCTGCGCGGCCGCGAGGGCCTGGGGCTGGGGGATGTAAAGCTGATGGCGGGGCTGGGCGCTTTTGCCGGACCATTGGATCTGCCTCTCCTGGTGCTGATGGCGGCGCTTATGGCTCTGTTGGGCGGGCTTGGGCTGTCTTTGCATACGCGTGGCCTCTCTGCGGCAGGGGATCAGGAGAGACAGGGACCTCTGGCCCTTATGCCGCTGCCCTTTGGCACTGCGCTTGCGGCGGCGGCGGCGCTGATTTGGGTGCTGCGGGCGGCGCATCTGCTGCCCTTCTGACTGCCTTGCTTTGGCTCTGCAAGATCTGCGCAGCGAGAGCCGACGACAGGATTGGTTTGATCTTGTGCAGGGCAGGACTTAGGGTCCGCACAGCCGCTGCATTCCGTTTCAAATACATGTGAGAGACATGATTTTTTTCCGCCCCCTTCCCCGGTTTTCCATCTTGGCGTCAGGAATCTGCTGCCTCTGCATTCTCGTGATGTCACCACCGCTGCTGGCACAAGAGGCAGAGCAAGCGATCCAGCCAGACGCCCAGGTCCAGACAGAGCAGGGCGCGGCCTTGCCAGGCCCCTTGCCGGGCCCCTTGCCAGGTATGGACAAGATCGAACAGGCCTGGGCGGCAGGGGATTTTGTCTTTGTGCGCAACGGGCTGCAACGCCATGCCGAGGAAACCGGCACTCCGCTGGCACAGTATCGCTATGGCAGGGTGCTGCTGGAGGGGCGTGGCGGGCCCCGGGATCCGCAGGGGGCAAAGCTCTGGCTGGAAAAGGCTGCAGCTCAAACTCATGCCGAGGCCTCGGTCTTGCTGGCCCGGATCTATCTGAGCGCCCCAGCCGGAAGTCCTGACCGGGACCTGGCGCGGGCAGCGCAGCTGTTCAAATCCGCCGCCGCCCGCGGCAATGGCGAGGCGCAGTATTACCTTGGCCTGCTCTATGGCAATGGCACCGGAGTGGATGCGGATCCGCAGGAGGCCTTTACCTGGCTGTTGGCGGCGGCTGAGAACGGCCATGTCGCTGGGCAGTTTGAGCTCAGCCGTGCCTATGCTCGCGGGGTCGGGGTTGCGGAAAACGCCGCCGCCGCTCTGCGTTGGATGGAAGCGGCTGCCACCGAGGGGCACGCAGAGGCGCAGTTCTATCTGGCCTATGCGCTGGACCAAGGTCAGGGTGTGACCCAGAACCGGGGAGCTGCGCTCAACTGGCTGCATCGCTCTGCCGAGGGCGGTTTTGTGCAGTCCCAGTTGGCGCTGGGGCGAAAATACCTGTCTGGCGATGGGCTGGCGCATAATCCACAGGAAGCGTTGCGGTGGCTCGGGGCCGCCGCCCAGGCTGGCAGTGTTGGCGCTATGGCGGTGCTGGGGCGGGCCTATCTGGGCGATATGGGCATTGCCGCAGACCTGCGACAGGCCGATATTCTGCTGCGCCGGGCCTCTGATGCTGGCCATGCCGGAGCCAGTTATGATTTGGCCAGCCTGTTTGCAGGCCAGATTGAACTGGGTCAGGCCGCGGTGCCGGAGGTGGATCTGCGGCAGGCGCTGGTGCTCTATCGCCGGGCTGTCGATCAGGGCAGTGAGGCGGCGGTGCTGCAGCTTGGACGGATGGCCGGTCGGGGGGAATTGCAGGGGCTTTTGGCGCCCCATCACGCAGTGCCCTGGGCCTCTGTTGCGGCAGCGGCGGGGGACTCTGGCGCGTTGGACTGGCTGCGCACAGCCGCGCGAGACGGGATCCGCCCGGCACAAACAGCCTTGGCGCTGTGGATGCTGGAGCAGCCGGAGACCGAGGCGGCAAGCGCCGGGCAAGCGGCAGAATGGCTCTTGATTGCCTCTGAGGCCGGAGACAGTACTGCGCAGCATCATCTGGGACGGCTTTACATTCAGGGATCAGGTGTCGAGCAGGACTATGTTCAGGCTCATAAGTGGCTCAATATCGCCGCCGCTGGGGGCAGCTCGGCGGCGCTGGAACTGCGCGCTGTGGCGGCTGATCTGATGGTGCCAGAGCAGATCGCCGCCGCGCAGGAGGCGGCGCGGACGTTTTTTGCCCAGGTGCAATCCGGCCCGCAGGCGGCACAGAAATGAGGGGTTGGTCACAGCGCTTTTTACCCCTGACTTTGCTGCTGGCATTGACCCAGCCAGTAGCAGGGCAGGTTGAAGACAGGAGCGGATCGCAACAGGGGATGGAACGAGCTGCGGGGCAGGCCATACCGCTGGAGCAACTGCGCCAGGCCGCCAGCGAAGGCGCGGCTGCGGCGCAATATCTGCTGGCCTTGCGGTTGGAGCGCGGCACTGGGGTGTTGCAGAACTACTCACAGGCCTTGCAGTGGTTCACCGCCGCGGCACAACAGGGGCACCGCCGGGCGCAGCAGCGCCTGGGGCACTATTATCACAGTGGTCTTGGCGGGGTGCAGGACCGCGCCGCAGCGCGCCACTGGCTGGAGCTGGCGGCGCGCGAGGGGCAGGAGGGGACGGCGACAGATTGGTCCTCCGCTGACCGGGCCCAGGTGCTGATGGATCTGGCCGCCGTTCTTGAGCAGGGCGCAGGCCAGAGCGAAACCGGCCAGAGCGAAACCGGCCAGAACGAAACGGGCCAGAACGAAACGGGCCAGAACGAAACAAAACAGGCGGATCTGCGGCGCGCAGCCGAGCTCTATCGTCAGGCGGCGGATCTGGGGCTGCTGGAGGCTGTCACCAGCCTGGGCGTGATGTATCAAAACGGCAGCGGTATGCCGCAGGACTTTGCTGAGGCCCTGCGACTTTATGAGCAGGCCGCCGCCGCTGGCCAGGCGCGGGCGCAGAACAATCTTGGTCTGCTCTATGTGCGGGGCAATGGGGTGGTGCAGGACTATACTCGCGCCGCAGCGCTGTTTCAGGCCGCCGCCGAGCAGGGGCTGGCCGTTGCCATGGGCAATCTAGCCACCATGTATGAGAATGGGTATGGGGTGCCGCTGGACGAAGCCCTGGCCGCAGATCTTTACCGCCGTGCCGGGCGCGCTGACAGCGCATCGGCCAGGCGCAACCTGCAGCCTGGCGCGATCTTTGATGCACGGCTTGTCCCACCCGGAGAGGATGCCGAGACACTGGCCCGGCTGCGCCAAGGAGCAGAACGGGGCGACCCCCTTGCCCAGTTCCTGTTGGGCTGGGTTTTACTGAAGCAAGACGCGCTCTCTCAGGCAGATCGCGCGCAGGTCGCAGAGCTGCTGCAGGCTGCGGCCCAGGTGGGCTACCCGCCGGCCATGGCTAATCTGGGGCTGATGTATATTGAAGGCCGTGCCCTGCCGCAGGATTATGTGCTGGGCTATATGTGGCTGGTGCTGGCAGCCAGTGCTGGTCAGGAGGAGGCTGCGGCCCTGACTGCTGAGCTCTCGCGCCGTATGACGCAGGCGCAGATCGCTGAGGCTCAGGACTGGGCCAGTCGCTGGACCCCCTGAGGGATCTTGGCCGCAATCCTGGCCGCCGCGGCGGGTCTTTTTATGAATTGAAGCCCCCATCAGGGGTCGAGTGGGGCTGAGTGCAGAAAACCCCTTTAAGGAATTTGGCGGGTGGTTTGGGCTTAGGGAATGGCGCTCACGCTTCGGTTGATCCGAGATAACGGTAGATGGTGGCCTTTGAGAGGCTGTAATGGGCCATAAGATCCTTGATCAGTGTTCCAGCTGCGCGCTTTTCGCGTAGCTCAGCGAACTGCTTTTCTGAAAGCGCGGGTCGCTTTCCGAACTGGACGCCCCGCTCCTTAGTTGTTTTGATCCCATCCATCTGACGCTCGGCGCGGATTTCGGTTTCGAACTGTCCGATGGCCCCGAGCATGTTGAAGAGCAAGGGGGAGACTCATCACGCGCTGAAAGGTGCCCTACGCATTGGACGACAGGGCGAAATCAGAGGCCGGTCCACGGAAGGGCAACATTTCCGCATTGCTGGCCTCAATCTGCTGACGGCCATCATCATTTACTGGAATTCCAAATAGCTCGGCATCGCTGTAGCAAAAACGGCAAAGGGCGGGGCTCGATTGCGCGCCCGAACCCCTTGCCCACATATCACCGCTTGGATGTGCGCACATCATCCTACCCGGCGAATATCGTTGGCGGAAAATACCACCTCAAATCGCTTAAAGGGGTTTTCTGCACTCACCCCCACTCGGCCCCCATGTGGTCAATGCGGCAGCTCCGGACGCGATGGCGCGGGCCTGTGCCGATCTCGGCATTCCCTTTGTCACGGTTTCAACCGATTATGTTTTTGATGGCAGCGGTACCGCGTCCTGGTGTCCAGAGGATGCGCCGGCGCCGGTGAATGCCTATGGACGCAGCAAACTGGCGTGCGAAGCGGTTGTGCAGGCGGTGGGCGGTGCCTATGCCATTTTGCGCTGCTCCTGGGTGGTCTCGGCCGATGACAATAATTTTGTCAAAACCATGCTGCGTCTGGGGGGTGAGCGCGACAGACTGACCATTGTGGCGGATCAGATTGGCGCGCCAACACCTGCGCGCGCGATCGCCGCCGCCTGTTGGGAGATGGCGCAGCAGCTGGCCGCGGAGCCTGCAAAATCCGGGATCTATCATTTGCAAGGCGCGCCTGAAGTCAGCTGGGCCGGTTTTGCCCGGGAAATTTTTTCCTGCGCTGATCTGAGTTGCGATGTCGAGGATATTCCCACATCCGCCTATCCGACACCGGCGCCGCGGCCGCTGAACTCCAGGCTCGATTGCACTTCATTAGAGACTGTTTTCAACATTTCTCAACCCGATTGGTAACACGGGCTGAAAGAGATTTTACAAGATTTGGGAGAGGCGTCATGAGTACGCGAAAAGGCATCATTCTGGCGGGCGGCTCCGGCACCCGGCTCTACCCCATCACCATGGGCGTCTCAAAACAGCTCTTGCCGATCTATGACAAGCTAATGATCTACTACCCGCTGTCTGTGCTGATGCTGGCCGGGATCCGCGAGATCTGCGTGATCACCACGCCGTAGGATCAGGAACAGTTCAAACGCCCCCTGGGCGATGGTAGCCAATGGGGCATTGCCCTCACCTATGTGGTCCAGCCCAGCCCCGATTGTCTGGCACAGGCCTTTATCCTGGCTGAGGCGTTTCTGGCCGGGACCCCCTCGGCTTTGGTGCTGGGGGATAATATCTTTTTTGGCCATGGGCTGCCAAAATTGCTGGCTGCGGCAGATCAGCAGGACGCAGGCGGCACTGTTTTTGGCTATCACGTGGCTGATCCCGAACGCTACGGGATGGTGGAGTTTGATGGCTCAGGCCGCGCCCGCCAGATCGTTGAAAAGCCTGAGGTCGCCCCGTCAAACTATGCGGTGACCGGGCTGTACTTCCTAGATAGCTCTGCGCCGACCCGTGTCTCTGTCTCTGTCTCTGTCTCTGTCTCTCTCGGCAGATTGCTTTGCAACCGCCCGCCGGGCAATGGATGGCGCCCGACTGTACCACCTTTGCCGACCATTAACGAAGTCGACCGATCATCTCAACCTTGTATCGAACTAAAATTTTCGCTACGAAGAAAACATTGTATCTTCTAGATTGTTGAGTTGTACTAGTCCCTCCATCTACCTCTATTATTGTTTGCGAATTTTCTCGCATCGGGGGGCTATTGTCGAACACACTCCACCACGAGTGATTTGATTCCATAGTGGGCAAGGGCGCGGATGATGCTTCGAAAATCGACTGCCTGTTCGTATCTGCACGTGATTGAAAATTTGAATTATAGCCTGATGATACTGTGCCGACCACTACAACTCGATCATGCGATGCGACCTGAGACTAGCCTATTTTTTTGCAATCATGGTTTATATTCCGAATGAAGTCCGCAGCTATAAGCGTCGCACTGCGATATCTTGCAATTGCCATCCAATTTGCCGTGGTGATTGCTGTGACCAACACCCTACCATTGAATATCGCCGGTCAGTATTTTTCCGTCTTTGGTGTTATTGCAGTTACCTTCACCTTATCGGGCATTGGCATCCCAGATGGATGTGTCAAAAATCTGAGCGAGGCGCGCGTTCATCAGGACAATGATCGGCTGCACGCGCTGACACTGTCTACTTTGCCAGTGTCGATGATCTTGAACCTAGGCATAGGATATATCATTGGAATCGGAGCCACGACCTTCGCACATTTGGATGTGGAAGCGCGTCCAATAATTGCATTGTGGTGGTTTGGTTACGCGGGCACGTTCTTGTGCGCGCAGGTTCTTGTCGGTTGCGGTCGGCCGGTCATAGCAACATTCTTTGCCTATTCTTCAGTCAACCTGGCCTATGTCCCCACACTTTTGCCCGCACTGGTGTTTCTTGACTCCCCAGATCTCATCACCATCATGACAGTGGCGGCGTTAGCGGCCAATGGAGCCATGGCCATATCTGCGCTCTTCGCCTTTCGCATCAGTCAGCGACTACGCATAGAAGCTGGAAATGGCAGATCGGTCGGGATCATGCACGAACTCTACGTATCGGTTAAGTCTGGTCTGCCAATGATGCTGTCGCGGTTCATGCAGGCTTCATTGCCTTGGATACCCGTCTGGATGTTAGGATATTTCAATGCGGTGGAAGCCGCCGCAATTTATGCAGCAGCCTCTCGGCTGACCGTTGCCGTCACATCCGTCGTGGCGGCTTTGCGCTTCTCCATGCGTGGCACTTTGGTGGAAATGAACGCCGCTGGCCGCTACCGGGAAATCGCTGCCCTTAACCGTAAGGTTTCGCTGATCTCCGCCCTCCCTCCCCTGGCAGGACTTATCTTCCTACTGCTGGTCGGTCCACAGGTGGTCCCACTTATTTTGGGAGCAGACTATGCACCCGCTGTTCCCGTTCTGATCATCCTGATGTTCGGCGTTTTCGGAGAAGCGCTTGGTGGCATCAGCGATGAAATTCTCAAAATGACGGGCGCAACGCGCATTGTACTCTGGTCACTCTTCCTAGCGATGCTGTGCCAATGCACGCTTGGTCTCCTAATGGCGGAGCATGGGGCGGAGCTCCTCGCATGGGGCACCGCTACCGCCTTTACGCTTCAATATGTTTGGCAAACGGTCTGGCTGTCTCGTAAAACAAAAATAACGATCTTCCCCTTTCTTACGCCTACCCGGGAGAAGCCATAAATGGGAATTATCTTATGTTGGTCGCTGACCGCGCTATTTTCACGGGTAATTGAGAGAAGCTGGTGGTCGCCTGGGGCGTTGCTTGCGCTCAGCATGTGGGTCTCTGCTGTCGGCACAATCACTATGGCGCCTGAGTATTACATGTCATTTCTCGCTAACCTTTATCTGATCATTCTCACTCTGATGGCGAGCTACGGGGCTGCCCTTGGCAGCAGGTTGAAACTACAGCAGGGGGGACGGGTCCGGCAGGTTTGTCTTGAGCTTCAACGGCCTAAATTTCTGCTATACTTTGGTCTGCTCTGGTCCCTTGTATCCTTCACCGCCACTCTACAGGTCATCGGTGTCGGGTTGTCTGATCTTCTATCACCAATTGGGATAATGCGTGCCGCTCAGGCCGCAACATTCAAGCGCTACACCTCAGGATTGAGCTTTCCAATCTACTACAACATCTCGAATGCATTGTTTTTATCCTATGCTATGGCGATAACCCTTCATTTCGTGGCCCGGAAAAGGATAGTCTGGAGCTATATGACCCCCGTTATGATCTACGTCGCAAGCAACATGCTGATCACCACCCGTGCACCGATCCTCTTCATGATCTTGATCATGGTCTTTTCCGCCGTCTATGCAGCCTATTTATTTTCCGCTGCAAACAGGCTACCCGCAATGTTTAGTCCTCGAGTGATAAAATACATCGCGATTGGCGTGCTGAGCGTGGCCGCGATTTTTTTCTTGTTCCAAGTGCTGCGATTTGGTGAACATTCGACCCGCAGCAACGCAGAGGTCTGGGAACATTTGCGGCGGTGGCCGTGGGGAAGCTTGCCTGGGTTTTCGTTGTGGTTTGACAACGCGTCCGGAAATATATGGGATCGTGTCCCTGGATCATATACTTGGATGGGAATTTTCGATCAGCTGAGAATAGAAAAACGTGTGGTTGGCGGATTTGGTGATTACCTCTTCCTCACCCCCACCGAAGCAGCGAATATCTATACTTTGTTCCGTGGTCTTTACTTGGATTTTGGCTGGGTCGGGTCTGGTATCTTCATGTTCTTAGTTGGGTTTGCAGGCGGTCTGTCACTCAAGACGCTACGGATGAGCAGTCCTTTTTTTGCAATGTCTATATATGTTGCTGTGTCAGGACTAGTTTGCTTTGCTTTTGTCGTTAGTTTTTGGGCATTTACCGCAAATATTCTGGCCCTCTTAATTTTCCCTTTCCTCGCTCGGAAGTGCTTCGTGCAATCGCGTCGCACACCCGCTGCCATTCTCTACAGGAACACTGCATGACGCCTTCGGACACAACGTCGCTTGCCATAATTTTCGTGCTGTACAATGCCTATGGAGCCATGCGCAATTTTTTGACCGCGCAGGCCGCCGGTGCCCCAGAGGGACTACATCTGGTCATTGTCGACAACACTCCCCATGCCGACATTGACCATGACGCATTGGAGGAGTTCTCCCGCCATCCCGGTGTGACGCTCCTGATAGCAGAGCCGGAAAACCTTGGTTATGCGGGCGCAGCGCATTTTGCCATGCAGAAGCTTCCCGCACTCGCAGAATCCGATTATGTTGCGATATCCAATACCGACCTGCTCTATGACGCCGCTGAACTACTGGCAGGTCTCAACCGCCTGCGTGGAGGACACGAAGGAGTGGGCGCCATCGCCCCTCGCCTAACCCACCCGAGCGGTGAGGAAAAGGCACAGCTGCATTATGTGGTAGCG